>CAXGVP010000723.1:0-2628 GCA_964013055.1 uncultured Albimonas sp. | reverse complement strand
CGGTCGGCTGCGTAACGGTCGGCTGCGCGACGTCGACTGCGCGACGTCGACAGGGGCGTGGCGCCCCGCGACGGGGCGGGGCCGGCCGCGGCGCGCATCAGGACAGGGCGGCGACCCGCCGCCGTGCAGGATCATCCTCCGTCCCCGCCGGGGCGGCACAAGGCCGGGCGCGGCGAGGGGGCGACCCTGCGCTCCGCCTCTCGACCGCCGCGCTGCAAAATCCGCTGGATCGCGCGCCACGGTCGATGACAGGATGACGACACCGCCCCCTCCGGGTCCGTGCCGCGACGCACGCCGGAGCCCTGGCGCAAGTCGATGAAGGAGATGCCGACGCAGGAGCCCCGATGACCCCAAAGGTCGACCCCGACTTCCGACGCCAGCTTGAGGGCTGGTCGCTCGCCACCGCCGAGATCTACTACCGCATGCCCGACGCGCGGTCCCTGATCCAGACCTACCTCTGGCAGGACTACGATCTCGCCCCCGACTTCCCGCGCCTGAGGGACTTCCTCGAGTTCTGGACGCGGGAGCTGGACGGCCCCCTCCATTCCGTCCGCCTGTCCCACGCCCGCCTGCTCGGCCCGCGCGAGGTGCACTACCGCAACCACGAATTCGTGCTGCATTGACCCTGCGCCGGCGCGCCGCGGGACCCGGGCCTGCGCCCGGCCCCGGCCGCACGGCGTGCCGGCGCCCCTCCGACCGGCGATCGCGCCCCTTCGCCCGGTCGCCGCTCAAGGCCCGCCCACGGTCCGGCCGCCCCGGAGCGTGAGCCGTCCCGGTCCGCGCCGGTCCCCACCGGCGCCGTCCAGCGGCCTCGCGCGGCAAGTCGTCCCCGCCGACCCGCCGCCGCGCGCCTCCGGCTCGCCGCCGCCGCCGCTCGAGCCTGTCGTCGTGCCGCATCGAGATCCGGTTCGGCCGGTCGGCGCTCCTCGCATCCGCTTGCGGTCGCGCGCTGCGAGCCCGCGCCGCCGGCAGCCGAACCGCCCACGCAGGGCGCCGGCCTGCGCTGCTGCGTTCAGACCCGTCGTCACGTCGGGCCTCCGGACGCTCCGGCCTTCCTGCCGCCGGGCGCCGCCGTTCCGGCGCAAGCAGGCCGCGGAGCGCGGCCGCGCCTCGCAAAAGGTGGCTGCGGGTTGCCGATCCACCGAGCTGTGGCTCCGGCCTGCGGTCAGAGCGTTGCGAACAGTTGTTGCGCAGGACCTGCCTGGAGGCAGGCGGGCCCGCAGACGGCGCCCTGCCGGCGGACGCTCGCCGGGAGTAGGGGCCTCGCCTGGCGTGCCGTCGCGGGGGGGTGTCGATCCGTCGACGACTGGCGCCGGCTCGTGTCCGGGCCCTCGGGCCTGTCGCTACGCGGGAGCCCGGTCCGCCCCGCCTGACCGCTGGCGGCGCGAGGCTGGCGGGCAGGCTGCGCTCTCGCACTTCATGGCATGGCCGGCGGCTGCCGATGCAGGGGCTGGCGCCTGGCTCTCGGTCCGTTGGCCGGGCGCGGGCGGCCGCGCTGCATGGGTTGGCCGGCGGCCAGGTCTCCGGGGCGCCCGGGGCCGGACTGCGGCCTGGGGCGCCGATCCGATCTTCTGCGCAAGCCGGGCGGAGGCGGCGGCTGCGGTCGCGCGATCTCTCGCAGGGTTGACTCGCCGGCCTCCGCCGGCAGGGCTACGGTCTCGTCCGTGTCCCACCGGAGGTTCCGAATGCGCGTCCGATCCCGCCGTCCCGACCGTCCCGAGGCCGCCCCCGTCGCGGCGCCCGGCCGGGTCCTGCGGTGGATCCCGCGCGCCATCGCCGCCGCCGGGCGCGCGCTGCGCCGCGCAGCGCGGGCCCGCGCCGGCGAGGTGGCGGTCGCGGCGCTGATGCTGGCGATGGCCGCCGGCCTCGCAGCCCAGGCGCCGGCCCGCGCCGAGGACCGCGCGACGCCGCTGACGGTGGTCGAGCTGTTCACCTCGCAGGGCTGCTCCTCCTGCCCGCCGGCGGACGAGCTGCTGGCCGAGCTTGCCGAGCGTTCCGACGTGCTCGCCCTGTCGCTGCATGTGGATTACTGGGACTACCTCGGCTGGAAGGACGCCTTCGCGATGCCCGCCTTCACCAAGCGCCAGGTGGCGTATGGAGAGGCTGCGGGCGCGCGCTCGGTCTACACGCCGCAGATCATCGTGCAGGGGGATGCGCGCATGGTCGGCTCGCATCGCGACAAGGTGCTGGCCGCCGTCGCCGCCGCGGCCGAGCAGCCGCGGGTCGCCGCGCTGTCGATCCGCGAGGTGAACGAGGGGCTGGAGGTGCGCGTGCGCCCGCTGGTCTCCGGCGCGCCGGGGGGCGTGCTGTGGTTCGTGACCTTCCACACCCCCGAGGCGATCCTGATCCCCAAGGGCGAGAACGCCGGCCGCGAGGTCCAGTATCGCAACGTCGCCCGCTCCTGGATGAAGCTCGGCCGCTGGGACGGCGCCGCGGAGGCGGTCTATGCGGCGCCCGCCCCCTCGGGCGAGGCCCCCGGCGCCGGCGTCGCGGTGATCCTCCAGCAGGGCTATGTCGGCCCGGTGCTCGCCGCCGCCCGCCTCGCGCGCTGAGGGTCTGCCGGGCGTCGGGCCGGCGCCGCTGCGGGGAGGCGCCCTCGAGGCTCTCGGGCCGCCGACAGTCGCATCC
>CAXGVP010000722.1:0-2629 GCA_964013055.1 uncultured Albimonas sp. | reverse complement strand
ACCACCGTGGCCGGCGCCGTCGTCGCCGCCGCCGAGGCCGAGGGCGCCGACGGGACCGTGACCTGGTCCTTCGCCAACGACGCCGGCGGCCGTTTCGCGATCGACCGCGACACCGGCGAGGTGCGCCTGCGCTCCTTCTGGATGAGCTGGACCGAGGAGGCCGGCCTCGCCAGCCCCTTCGCCGGGGTGAACGTCGGCATGGCCAGCTCGGGCGACTTCGCAGACCTGGACGGCGACGGCGACCTCGACGCCGTGTTCGGGGACGACGACGGCAACGTCTTCTTCCTGCGCAACGACGGCACGGCGGCCGATCCGCAGTTCACCAACCTGGGCAACCTCTTCGCCATCGACATCGCCGGCTCCGACCCGGTCTCGGTCCAGCTGGTGGACATCGACGGCGACGGCGACTCGGACATCCTGCTGCAGGAGGACGACGACGAGCTGTTCTGGTTCGAGAACGTCGGCGACGCCTCGACCCCCTCCTTCGCGGCCTTCGTCGAGGATCCGTTCGCCATCGACGACAACGACGGCAACTTCCGCGGCGTGTTCGTCGACCTCGATGGGGACGGCGACCTCGACTACCTCGCCGGCCAGCGCGACGGGACCACGCGCTACTACCGCAACATCGGCGATGCGCAGACCCCGCTCTACGCCAATCCCGTGGTCAACGCCTTCGGGCTGGCCGACGTCGGCGCCTTCGCCGATCCGGCCTTCGCGGACGTCGATGGGGACGGCGACCTGGACCTGGGCCTCGCGACCCAGTCGGGGGAGGTGTTCTTCTTCCAGAACATCGGCTCGGCGAGCAACCCGGTCTTCCACGGCCACGGCGCGCAGGGCTGGTTCTCGGAGGGGTCGAGCGGGATCGAGACCGCGGACCTCGACGGGGACGGCGACGCGGACGTGATCGTCTCCACCGCTGCGGGCGGGCTGCGCTATTATCGCAACGACAGCGCCACGTCCTTCACCGAGGGCGGCGTGCAGAGCTTCGTGACGACCGTCCGGGCCTCCCGCGCGGGGGCGGCGGACGTGACCGAGACCTTCACCCTCCAGCACGGAACCTCCGGCGCCAACGCCATCTCCGGCGACGCCAACGACGGGGTGATCTATGCGCTGGGCGGGGACGACGTGGTCCATGCGGGCGCCGGCGACGACTGGGTCGACGGCGGCGCCGGGGCGGACGTGCTGCGGGGGGAGGCCGGCGACGACCGGCTTGCCGGCGGCGAAGGCGCGGACCTGCTCGACGGCGGTGCGGGGATCGACACGCTCGAGGGCGGCGCCGGCGACGACGTCCTGTTCGGGGGCGGCGACGGGGACACGGCGGTCTATGCGGGCGTGTTCTCGGATTTCGAGATCGCCTACGACCCGGGCACGGACAGCTTCACCGTCGTCGATCGCAACGCCGCCGACGGGCTGGACGAGGGCGCGGACGTGGTCTCGGGGGTCAACGTCTTCACCTTCGCGGGCGTCGACCACACCGCCGACAGCCTGCGCCCGGCGATGACCCGGGGAACCTCGGGCGACGACGCGTTGGCGGGAACGGCGGGCGGCGAGATCATCGCCGGCCTTGCGGGGAACGACGCCGTGACCGGCGCCGAGGGCGACGACGCCCTCTATGGCGGCGAGGGCGACGACGTGGTCTCCGGCGGCGGCGGGGCCGACATCCTGTTCGGCGACGCGGGGCGCGACACGCTCTACGGCAATGCCGGGGCCGACACGCTCGACGGCGGCGCCGGCGCGGACTGGCTGTGGGGCGAGGACGGCGACGACGTGCTGACCGGCGGCGTGGGCGAGGCCTCGGACGTGATGCACGGCCAGGCCGGCGCCGACGCCTTCGACGTCTGGGCCGCGCAGGGCGACGACACGGTCTATGGCGGCGTCGGCGGCTGGACCGACTCGATCCGGGTGCACGAGGGCGGGGGCGACGCCACCGTCGCCGGCGCCTCGATCGCCGGCGACGGCTGGACCCTGACGCTGGACGCCGGCCACTCGGTCGTCTCCGCCGGCGACGGCGAGGCGACGCTCTCGGGCGAGGCGGCGGGCGTGATCACCTTCGACAAGGGCGGCTCGGTCGCCTTCCAGGGGATCGAGCAGCTTAACTGGTAGCGGCGGCGCCTGCCTGCCTGCCTGCCGGCTCGGCGAGCCGGCAGGCGGATCGAATTTTCGGCACTCTCTCGCGCGGGAAGGCCCGTCTTAACCGATGCTTCCGGCCTCGTTTCCTACACTCGCTCCGGATCGAGGGGCGGCGCCGGGGGCGGACGATGACAAGGTCGGAAATGCGGGCGCTGCGGTTCGATCCGCTGGTCCTGACGGCGTCGCTGGTCTCGAACCTGTTTGCGCTGACCACGCCGTTGCTGATCCTGCACGTCTTCGACCGGGTTATTCCCAACGCGGCCGGCGCGACGCTGGCGACCTTCGTCGCCGCCGCCGTGGTCATCGCCGTGGCGGACTGGGCGGTGCGCGCAGCCCGCGGCCACCTCGTCGCGGTCGCCGGCTTCCGGTTCGAGGTGAAGACCCACCGCAAGGCGCTGCGCCGCCTGCTGCATCCCGGCGCCGACGTCGCCTATGCGGGGGCGGACGACCTCGCCGACCGCTTCGCCTCGATCGGCCGGGTCCGCAGCCACTACGGCGG
>CAXGVP010000721.1:0-2634 GCA_964013055.1 uncultured Albimonas sp. | reverse complement strand
CGGTCAGCGCCTTCCACCCGTCCCAGTCGTCCTCGGCCATGCCGTCCTCGATCGAGATGATCGGGTAGTCGGCCACCAGCCGGCGCAGGTACTCGGCCATCTGCTCCGAGGTCAGCACCGCGTCCTCGCCCTTGAGGTGGTACTTGCCGTCCTCGTAGAACTCGGTCGAGGCGGCATCGAGGGCGATGTAGACCTCCTCGCCCGGCTTGAAGCCGGCCTTCTCCACCGACTTCATGATGAAATCGAGCGCGTCGCGCGTGCCCGCGAGGTTCGGCGCGAAGCCGCCCTCGTCGCCGACGTTGGTGTTGTGGCCGGCGGCCTTCAGCTCGGACTTGAGGGTGTGGAACACCTCCGCGCCGATGCGCACCGCCTCGCGCAGCGAGCTCGCGCCCACCGGCATGATCATGAATTCCTGCACGTCGATCGGGTTGTCGGCATGCTCGCCGCCGTTGATGATGTTCATCATCGGCACCGGCAGGACCTTGGCGTTGATGCCGCCGACATAGCGATAGAGGGGCAGGGCCACGCTCTCGGCCGCGGCCTTGGCGACCGCCAGCGACACGCCGAGGATGGCGTTGGCGCCCAGGCGGCCCTTGTTCTCGGTGCCGTCCAGCTCGATCATCGCGCGGTCGATGGCGACCTGCTCGGTGGCGTCGACGCCGGCCAGCGCCTCGAAGATCTCGCCGTTGACGGACTCCACCGCCTGGGTGACGCCCTTGCCCTTGTAGCGCGCGCCGCCGTCGCGCAGCTCGACCGCCTCATGGGCGCCGGTCGAGGCGCCCGAGGGCACCGCGGCGCGGCCGAAGGAGCCGTCCTCCAGCGTCACGTCGACCTCGACGGTGGGGTTGCCGCGGCTGTCCAGGATCTCGCGGCCTGCGATATCGACGATGGCGCTCATTCTCGCGTCTCCGTTGCTCGGGCCGGGCGGCCCTGAAGCGGGCGCGCCGGCGGAAAAGGGGGGCGGTCAGCCGCCCCGTTTCGGCCGCGTCCCCTTCAGGGGCCGGCCGTAGAGTTCCATGCGATGACCCATCAGCTCGTAGCCGAGCTTCTCGGCCACCTTGCGCTGCAGGGCCTCGATCTCCTCGTCGACGAACTCGATCACCTCGCCGGTGGCCATGTCGATGAGGTGGTCGTGATGCTCGCGCTCGGCGTCCTCGTAGCGCGCGCGGCCGTCGCCGAAATCCACCTTCTCGACGATGCCCGCATCCTCGAACAGCTTCACGGTCCGGTAGACCGTGGCGAGGCTGATCCGCGCGTCCTCGGCGGCGGCGCGGCGGTGCAGCTCCTCGACGTCGGGGTGGTCGGAACTGGCCTCCAGCACGCGGGCCACGGTGCGCCGCTGTCCGGTCATGCGCAGGCCCGCGGCCTCGCAACGATCCAGGATGGTGTCGGTCATCGGCGGGCGGTCATCTCCGGGCCGTCCTGCGGCCGAGGGGAATGGGGCCGCGCTTGAGCCCGGGTGATAACGGATGCGCGAGGCGGGGTCAAAGCGGCGACTGGTCCCGCCGGCGTCGCGGGCGGCGGGCTAGAGGCGGTCGTCGGGCGCGGGCGCCGGACCGTCGGCGGGGGCGGCCGCGGCGCGGTCCTCGGCGCGGATCTCGTCCCAGATCGCGTCCATCTCCGCGAGATCCGACTCCTCCGGCCGCTTGCCGCGGGCGGCGAGCCGCCGCTCGACCTCCCGGAAGCGCCGCTCGAACTTGGCGTTGGTGCGCCGGATCGCATGCTCGGGCTCGACCTTGAGATGCCGCGCGAGGTTGGCGAGCACGAAGGCGAGGTCGCCGAACTCCGCCTCCACCTCGTCGGCGGTCAGCCGGTCGCGGGCCTCGGCGAGCTCGCCCGCCTCCTCGACCACCTTGGCGATGACGTCGCCTGCATCCGGCCAGTCGAAGCCCACCCGCGCCGCGCGCGCCTGCAGCTTCACCGCCCGCGTCAGCCCCGGCAGGCCCGTGGCGACGCCGTCCAGCGCCGAGGGGTCCGCCGCCACCTTGCCCCTGGCGGCGCGCTCGGCAGCCTTCATCCGCTCCCAGTCGCCGGGGCGCAGCTCCCGCACCACGCCGTGCTCGTCGCCGAAGACATGGGGATGGCGGCGGAGCATCTTGTCGGAGACGGCGCGGACCACGTCGTCGAAGTCGAAGAGCCCGGCCTCCTGCGCCATCTGCGCATGATAGACGACCTGCAGCAGCAGGTCGCCGAGTTCGTCCTTGAGGTCGGCCATGTCGCCCCGCTCGATCGCGTCGGCGACCTCGTAGGCCTCTTCCACGGTGTACTTGGCGATGCTGGAGAAATCCTGGTCGCGGTCCCAGGGGCAGCCGTCGGGGGCGCGCAGGCGGCGCATGATCTCGCGCAGGCGGGGCAGGGCGCCGGAGGGGTCGCGGACCAGCGCGTCGGAAGCCTCGCGGGAAGGGGCGTCGCTCATCTTGCGTCTCCGTCGGCGGGGGAGCGGGTGCGGCCGGCCTAGCGCGGAGCGACGGGGGTGGGCAAGGCGGCGGATCGCCTGAGCGAGCGGACTACAGGCGCCCTGCGGGCGGGCTTGGCTGGGCCTGTGAGCGTGGGGAAGGGAGGAGGGATTTCCGGCGGGGGGGAGCCTCCGGCGGGCTCCTGACTCACCCAAGAACAAGCCCGCGCCTGTTCTCC
>CAXGVP010000720.1:0-2640 GCA_964013055.1 uncultured Albimonas sp. | reverse complement strand
TGGCGGCGACGGCGGCGGGAGAGCTGCTGCCGGTCCTCGTCCACGACGGTCCCGACGCCGGGGCCTGCGCCGTCGCGGCCCGCCCCGACGGCGACGGCGACGGCGACGGCGACGGCTGGCGGCTGACCGGCCGGGCGCGCACCGTGCTCGGCGCCCCGGACGCGGACCTGCTGCTGGTTCCCGCGCGGCTCTCCCCGGGAGGAGGGCTGGCGCTGTTCGAGGTCTCGCCCGGCGCCCCCGGCCTGACGCTGCACGCCTGCCGCACGCTCGACGACCGGCGCGCCGCCGACGTGATCCTCGAGGACCTGCGCCCCGCCGCCCGCGTGGCGCGGGCCGAGGCGCCCAGGCGCGACCTCTCGGCGGACCTCGACCGGGCGCTCGACCACGCGCTGGTCGACGCCTGCGCCGAGACCCTGGGCGCCATGGACCGGGCCTTCTGGCTGGCCCGCGACCACGTCGCCCAGCGCCGCCAGTTCGGCCAGGCGCTGATCCGCTTCCAGGCGATCCAGCACCGCCTGGCCGAGATGCTGGTCGAGATCCAGCGCGCCCGCGCGATGCTCGACCACGGGCTCGACGCGCTCGGCGACCCGGACCCGGCCGAACGCCGCCGGGCGATGTCGCGGATGAAGGCCCGCATCGACCGCTCGGCCTTCCTGGCGGGCGGCCAGGCGCTCCAGCTGCACGGCGGCATGGGCCTGACCGAGGCCTGCGAGGTCGGCGGCTGCTTCAAGCGCATCTGCGTGCAGGGCGCGCTGATGGGAACCGCCGACGACCACCTGGCGCGTCTCGCGCACGACCTCGCCCCCGCCGGGACCGCGCCCGCCGCCTCCCCCCGCCTCCAGGAGCCGACGACATGAGCCTCGTCCAGATGATCCGCCGCAACGCCCGCTGCCGCACCGGGGCCCTGGGCCTGGTCCACGGCGAGCACGCCTTCCTGTGGCCGCAGATCGAGGACCGGGTCTCGGCGCTGGCCGGCGCGCTGCGCGGGCTCGGGGTGGCGCGCGGCGACCGGGTCTCGATCCTCGCCGACAACTCGCACCGCTATGTCGAGACGATCTACGCCTGCGCCTGGCTCGGCGCGGCGATCGTGCCGCTCAACCACCGGCTGGCCGCGCCCGAGCTTGCGGCCATCGTCGAGGACGCCGGCGTCTCGGTCCTGCTGGTCGACGATGCGCGCCTGCCCGTGGCCCGCGCGCTGGCCGAGACGGCGGAGGGCCTGCGCCGGCTGGTGCGCGCGGACGAGGGGCCGGGGCCCGCCGGGCTCGACGACTACGAGACGCTGCTGGCCGCCGCGCCCCGGATCCCGCCCGAGGACGTGGGGATGCAGGACCTCGCCGGGATCTTCTACACCGGCGGCACCTCGGGCACGCCCAAGGGGGTGATGCACACCCATGCCAACCTGTGGTTCATGGCCTTCAGCTACGCCACGATGATGGAGATGACCGAGGAGACGGTCGCGCTCTGCGCCTCGCCCTTGTTCCATGTGGCGGCGACCTGCGCGCTGATCCCGGCCTTCGTGGTGGGCGGCTGCGTGGTGGTGCTGCCGCGCTTCGACGCCGGCGCGGCGCTGGAGGCGATCGGGTCGCAGGGCGTGACGCTGGCGAACTTCGTGCCCTCGATGTTCCGGATGCTGCTGGACCATCCCGCGATCGGGACGGCGGACCTGTCCTCGCTGCGCCAGCTGATCTACGGGGCCGCGCCGATGGCGCCGGCGCTGCTGGACGAGATCCTGGCGGCCTTTCCGCAGGTCCGCATTCACCACGCCTACGGCATGACCGAGCTGACCGCCTGCATCACCATCCTGCCCTCGAAATGGAACCTGCCCGCCCACCGCGAGGCCGGGCGCTGGCGCTCCGCCGGGCAGTCGGTGCTGTCGTGCGACGTCGAGATCCACGACCCCGACGGCCGCCGCCTGCCGGCGGGCGAGCGGGGCGAGATCGTCGCCCGCGGCCCGCTGGTGATGGCCGGCTACTGGAACCGCCCCGAGCTGACCGCCGAAACCCTGCGCGAGGGCTGGATGCACACCGGCGACGTGGGCTGGATGGACGAGGACGGCTTCGTCTATGTGATCGACCGGCTCAAGGACATGATCATCTCGGGCGGCGAGAACGTCTACGCCTCGGAGGTCGAGGCGGCGATGCTGTCGCTGCCGGGGGTGAACATGGCCGCGGCCATCGGCGTGCCGCATCCCCGCTGGGGCGAGGCGGTGCACGGGGTGGTGGTCCTCGACCGCGGCGCGGCGCTGACCGAGGCCGGGATCATCGCCCACTGCCGCACCCGCATCGCCGGCTACAAGATCCCCCGCAGCGTCGCCTTCCGCGCCGAGATGCCGATGAGCAGCGTCAACAAGATCCTCAAGCGCGAGCTGCTGCGCGACTACCTCGCCGCCGCCGACAGGGAGCCGGCGGGCGCCTGAACCGGGCCTCCTGGCCCGCGCCCGCCGGGGCGGGTTCCGGCGCCGGGCCGGCCGAAACCGGCCGCGCGCCGCGGGCGCAAGCCACGGCTCGCCGGCGACATGGCGCAGGACGCGCGGGCTGGGGCCGACGCGGCGAGCCGGCGGGGCTCGCGACGGCCGGGCCCTCCCCCTGCGCGCCTCCCCGGGCCACGAGCGCCGGGGACGCGCGCTCGGGCGCCGCCGCC
>CAXGVP010000719.1:0-2642 GCA_964013055.1 uncultured Albimonas sp. | reverse complement strand
CGCGGCGCCGCCGCGCGACCTCGACCGCGTGGCGCCGACGCCCGCGCCGCCCAAGCAGACCATCGCCGAGGCGGACACGCCCACGCCCGCGACCCAGCCCTCGGAGCAGCAGGCCCAGACCCCGCCGCCGCCCGAGCAGCCCGCGGCCGCCCCCCGCGAGGCGACCACCCAGATCGTGACCGAGGCCGACGAGACCTCGGAGCAGGACACGCTCGCCCCCGTGGCCTCGGCCCCGCCGCGCGGCCGCCCCGAGGCGCCCGAGCGCACCCGCGCGCCCGAGCCGCAGACCCAGACCGCCGAGGCCGCCCCCGAGCCGGCCCCCGAGCCCGCCCCCGCCGCCAAGCCCGAGCCGACGCCCGATCCCAAGCCGGCGGCGAAGCCCGATCCGAAGCCGGCCGCCAAGCCGGACCCGAAGCCCGCGCAGACGGCCTCGGCCTCCAACTCCGGCTCGTCGGGCGCCACGACCAACGCGCCACAGGGGCCGCGGCTGACCTCGGGCCAGGTCAACGGCGTGAAGCTGGGCGTGCAGAAATACTGGCGCATGGACCGGGTCACCAACCTGCCCAACTACGAGGAGCTGGTGGTGGTGATCCAGGTCACGCTCGACCAGTCGGGCCGGATGGTGGGCAAGCCGAAGGTGGTGCAGCCCAACGGCGTGCCCGACGCGCGCTGGCGGGTGGCGATCCAGGTCGCCGAGATCGCCGCCACCCGCGCCGCCACCGAGGGCTTCCAGCTGCCGCGCGAATCCTACGGCCGCTGGAAGACCATCGAGTTCAAGTTCAATCCCGGACAGGGAGTGCAGATGTGATCCGCCCGCGGACGACGCTCTCCCGCCCGACCAACGAGAAACGTGGAAAGGGACGCCCGATGACCGCCCGACGCCCGCTGAGGTCCCTGCTGGCCGTCTCGCTCGCCGCCCTGGTCGCGGCCGGCGCGGGCCTTGCGCCCGTCTTCGCGCAGGAGCCCCTGCGCATCGAGATCACCGAGGGCGTGATCGAGCCGATGCCCATCGCCATCCCCGCCTTCGCCGCCGACGGCGGGTCGGCGACCTATGCGCAGGAGATCCGGCAGGTGGTGGTCGACGACCTGGCGGGCTCGGGCCTGTTCCGGATCATCGACCAGTCGGCCTACCTGGCCGGCGCCGGCTCGGTCGACCAGCGCCCGGATTTCGAGAACTGGCGGGTGATCAACGCCGAGGCGCTGGGCGTCTCCGAATCCGCGCTGACCGATGACGGCCGCCTGCAGGTGCGTTTCCAGCTGTGGGACGTGTTCGGCGCCAAGCCGCTGGGCGACGGGCTGGGCCTGCGCGCCTCGCCGGGCGATGCGCGCCGCATCGGCCACAAGATCGCCGACGCCATCCACCTCGCCCTGACCGGCGAGCCGGGCTATTTCGACAGCCGCGTCGCCTTCGTCTCCGAATCCGGGCCCAAGAACGCGCGCAGCAAGCGCATCGCGGTGATGGACCAGGACGGCGCCAACGTGCGCTTCATCACCGACGGGTCCTCGCTGGTGCTCTCGCCGCAGTTCTCGCCGGCGGGCGACAGCCTGGTCTACATCTCCTGGGGCACCGGCGCGCCGAAGGTGGTCTACCAGGACCTGCGCGGCGGCGGCTCCGAGGTGCTGGGCTCGTTCCCCTCGATGTCGTTCTCGCCGAAGTTCTCGCCCGACGGGGGGCGGGTGCTGATGTCGCTGACCGACGGCGCGAACACCGACATCTACGCGATGTCGCTGTCGTCGCGGCAGCTGAGCCGGCTGACCTCGGGCCCGGCGATCGAGACCTCGCCAGACTATTCGCCCGACGGGACCCAGATCGTGTTCGAATCCGACGCCGGCGGCAATCCGCAGCTTTACGTCATGTCGGCCTCGGGCGGGGCGCCGCGGCGGATCTCCTTCGGCGAGGGCGCCTACGGAACGCCGGTGTGGTCGCCCCGCGGCGACCTGATCGCCTTCACCAAGCAGCTGGGCGGGCGCTTCCATGTGGGCGTGATGCGCACGGACGGGTCGAACGAGCGCCTTCTGACCGCCTCTTTCCTCGACGAGGGTCCCACCTGGTCGCCCAACGGCCGGGTGCTGATGTTCTTCCGCGAAAGCCCCGGCGCCAGCGGCGCGCCGCAGATCTGGCGCGTCGACGCCAACGGGCGAAACCTGCGCCGGGCCCCGACGCCGGGCGCGGCCTCCGATCCGTCCTGGTCGCCGCTGCTCCCCTGAGAGCGGCGCGCCCGGGACGCAACAAGACGGCGGGAAAACCGCCTGAACACCCCCCATCGCCTGGCGGAACGTCCGCCAGGCCTGAGCCAAGGACCTGAGATGACCGTGCTCAAACCCCTCGCCGCCCTCCTGCTCGTGGCAGGTCTCGCGGCCTGCTCGACCGACGTGGACGAAGACACCGCCGGCATGGACCCCAACGCGGGCTCCGGCTACGGCGCCGGCCAGCTCGACCCCTCCTCGGTCGAGTATTTCAACCAGTCGATCGGCGACCGCGTGTTCTTCGCCACCGACAGCTCGCTGCTGGACGCCGCCGCCCAGGCCACCCTGCGCGCCCAGGCCGACTGGCTGCGCCAGAACCCCGCCCGCACCGCCTCGATCGAAGGCCACGCGGACGAGCGCGGCACCAGTGAGTACAACCTCGCGCTCGGCGCCCG
>CAXGVP010000718.1:0-2645 GCA_964013055.1 uncultured Albimonas sp. | reverse complement strand
CGCGGCGACCGGCTCCGCGTCCTCGGCATCCCCCGCCGCCTGCGCCGGCAGGCCGATCGCCTCAAGCCCAGCGGGCGCGATCCGCAATCCGAAACTCCAGCCGTCCTCGGTCTCGCGCCAGGCCTCGGCGTCGTGGCGGGCGGTCACCTCCTCAACCAGGCCCGCATCCAGCATTCGGGCCAGCGCCCGTTCCAGCGTCTTCCCCTTCGCCCGCACGCTCTCGGGCGGCGGCAGAAGCATGAAGTCCGGCCGCGCGGCGGCGGCGGAGAGCAGCACCAGCTGCAGGTCGGTGAGCTTGATCTTGGTCATCGTCGCGGTCTCCAGGCGAGGCCCGCGCCCGATGCGCGGCCTCCCACCGCGCAAGGCCCCGGCGGAGGCGCCGAGGCGGCCGCGGCAGGTCAGGCCCTGCGTCGCGACGTCCACACCACCGCTTCCTGTGCGGGGGAAGTCGAGCGAATTCGACAAGGGGCCTGAAGAACTTGGGAAGCGGGGAGATCAGGCGACCCGCGCGCACGGCGCCGTCGACGCCAAGCGCACGGCGCACTGCCGGCGGCGGCCGGCGGGGCCCGGCCCGACACGCGCGGCGACGCCGCCGCGCTGATCGTCCGTGAGGACTGCGCCGACAGAGATCGGCGCAGCCTCTTGTTGCAGATCACCGCGCCTTCGGCCGGCGCGCCGCCTTCTTCTCCCGACTGCGCCGTTCGCGGAGGTTGTGCAGCGGCCGGCCGGTCTCGGGATCGCGGTCGACGAAGCCGAGGCCGGGGTCGGAGCGAGCCCAGCGGAGGAACTGGGTGATGCTGTCGACCTGGTCGTCGTGGCGGCCGTTGGGGAAGACCAGCAGCTCCTTTTTCAACGGCTCGAACCAGGCGGGCGAGGTCGGGAAGGCCACCCGGTCGGACTGCAGCAGGTCCGTCTGCACGATGAAGCGCTCGAACTTGTCGCCCTGGGGCCTGGTGTACTGGAACTCCCGCATGCCCTCCTGGCGCAGCGCCTGCACCAGCGCCGTGCCGTTGGAGCTGTCCTCCACCATGACCTTGTCCGGCCGCCAGGCTTTGCGCAGCCGCGTCGCCGCCTGCTTCAGCGCCGGGAAGTCCAGGCGCTCGCGCAGCACGTCGAGCAGCACCCAGCGGGCGCCGTCCCAGCCCCAGGTGGTGCAGACCGAGTAGTCGCAGCCGGGCTTGTCCTTGATCGCCGTGTCCCAGCTCTGCACCACCCAGAGGACTTCCTCGCGCGCCGGCAGGGTCTCGATCAGGGTCATCTTCTCCAGCCGCAGGTGCTCACTCTCCACCGGGACCGGGTCCTGCAGATATTGCGCCGAGAAGGCGTAGGCGCCCATCTCCGCGCGCAGCACGTCGAGCACAGGCTGCGGTTCGCGCACCGGGTTCAGCAGGTCGCCGATGCGGCGGGACCAGGTCCGGCGCAGGTAGAGCGGCAGGACCTGCTCGGACTGGGCGATTGCCGGCAGCGTCAGGTGCTCGAAGTGGCCGATATCGAGAAGGTGGCCGGCGAAGTCGTCCTCGTGCAGGCGCTGCTGGATGGCGATGATCCGGCCCGTGCGCTTGTCGTTCAGGCGGGAATAGAGGGTCTGCTCGTAGTAGGTCTTCGCCTCCTCGCGTTTCGTCTCAGAACCCGCGTCCTGCGCCTTCATCAGGTCGTCGATCACGATCAGGTCGGCGCCCAGGCCGGTGACGCCGCCGCCCAGCGTCACCGCGCGCCGGCTGCCGCCGGCGGTCGTGCGCTGATCGTTCCAGCGGCTGGCCTTCGGGTCCAGCCGCATGGTCGGGAAGAGCCGGCGGTAGAAGCGGCTCTTCACCAGGTCGCGGAACCTTTACGCATGCTCGCGGGCGAGTTCTTCGCCGAAGCAGGCGACGATGACCTTGAAGCCCGGGTCGCGGCCCAGCAGCCAGGCGACCAGCGCCACCGAGCCGCAGATCGACTTCAGATGCCGAGGCGGCTCGGTGACCAGGAGGCGGGGGATGCGTCCCTCCCCGGCCTCCTGCATGCGGAAGCACATGGCTTCGAGATAGGGCGCCGGCTCCAGATCGGCGCCGGCGTGCATCTCGGGGAAGGCGCGCTGGAGGAAGAAGTAGAAGTTCGTCCTCTGCAGCGCGTCGACGCGGGCCTGGAGGTCGCTCATTCCTCCTCCTCCCCATCCGCGAGCATGCGCTGGAACTCCGCCAGCAGTTCCACGTCCCGCTTCAGGTCGACGGCCTCGGATGGAGCCTCGCCTTCGGCCCGCGCGTCCATCATCGCCTGGGCCAGCGGCAGCAGCTTCATCACCTTCTCCATCGCCCGCAGGTCGCCTTCCAGCGCCTTGCGCACCAGCCGCATCATCACCGCCTCGAAGGCGGGCACTTTCATGGGTCGACCGCCCACGGTCACCTGCACCGGGCCGAACAGCGTCGCCTCGATGATCGACGAGAGGTTCTTCGAACCCTTCGGCCGGCCCTTCGAATTGCCCGACTGGCCGGGCTTGAACCGGCTCCCGGCCGGCGGCCGCGCGTAGCCGACCTCGTAGTCGCCCTGAGGCTTCTTCTTGCGGCGCTCAGCCATGATCGACCTCCTCGTCAGAGGTGGCCGGCGCCGCCGAGGCGTGTCAAACGGCATTGAAACGGGACCCCCTATCGGCCTGCAAAAGGGACCCC
>CAXGVP010000717.1:0-2648 GCA_964013055.1 uncultured Albimonas sp. | reverse complement strand
CGCGGGCGGGCCTCACGCCGCTGCCCGCCCAAGGTCCGCGCCCGCCAGGCGGGCGGCGATGCGGGCCACATGCGCGCCCTGGAAACGGGCGCCGGCGAGGTCGGTCGCGGTGGGCGCCAGCGCCCCGTCGGCCCCCGCGATCGTCCCCGCGCCGTAGGGGGCGCCGCCCACGATGCCCTCGGCCGTGGTCTGGCCGGCGAAGGTGTATGGCATCCCCGCGATCAGGAACCCGAAGTGCTGCAACGGGATCTGGCTGGAGAGCAGCGTCGCCTCGTGCCCGCCGTGCTGCGAGCCGGTCGAGGCGAACACCCCCGCCACCTTGCCCACCAGCGCATTGCGCGCCCACAGCCCTCCGGCCTGGTCGAGGAAGCTCTTCACCTGCCCCGCCATCATCCCGAAGCGCGTCGGCGTGCCCAGGATCAGGGCGTCGTAGGCCTCGAGCTCGGCGGGCGCGGCGACGGGGGTCGGGTCCTCGGCGTAGCCGGCCTGCAGGCGCACCGCCTCGGGCACGGTCTCGGGCACGCGGCGCAGGTCGACCTGCACGCCGGGGACCGAGCGGGCGCCGGCCGCCTCGGCCTCGGCGAGCGCGCGGACATGGCCATAGCTGGAGTAGTAGAGGACGAGAACGCGGGTCATGGGAACCTCCCGGGCGTCTGGGTTGCGATGCCCGGGAAGATCGGCGAGACGGCCGGCGGGAATAACCGGGCCGGGGTGACTTCACTCTTTACGCTGGGTGAAGAATGTCAGCGCAGCGCCGCGCGCAGATGCTCGAGAAAGGCGGTCGCCTTCGCGTCCAGGCCCAGCCGCGAGGCGGCGACGGCGAAGACCTCGGGGGAGGGCAGCTCCCACTCCGGCAGGACGCGGACCAGCTCGCCCCGGGCCACGGCCGGGTCGGAGACGAAGTCCGGCAGGGTGCCCACGCCCTCGCCCGCGATCAGCAGGTCGCGCAGCACCAGGCTGTTGCCGACCCGGACCGGGGGATCGAGCTCCAGCCGCGCGGTCCCGGCCGCGCCGTGCAGGGTCCAGGCGGCGAGGTGGCCGGCGAACAGGAAGCCGATCACCCGGTGGCGGGCGAGGTCGTCGGGCGCCTGCGGCGTCCCGGCCGCGGCCAGATACGCGGGCGAGGCGAAGATCCGCTGGCGCACCGAGCCGAGCCGGCGCGCGACCAGGCCCGAGTCCGGCAGCGTCGGGCGCACCCGGATCGACAGGTCGAAGCCCCCCTCGACCATGTCCACCACCCGGTCGTCGAGCGAAAGCGTCAGCCTCAGCTCGGGATGCGCGGCCAGGAAGCCGGGCAGCATCGGCGCGATCACGCATTGCCCGAAGGACCCCGGCGCGTTGACCTTCAGATGCCCCCGCACCGCGCCCGCCCCGTCCCGGATCCGGGTCTCGAGCCCCGACACCGCGTCGAGGATCCCGGCGGCCTCGTCGTAGTAGAGCCGCCCCGCCTCGGTCAGCGACATCGAGCGGGTGGTGCGGGTCAGCAGCACCGCGCCCAGGCTCTCCTCCAGCCGCTTGATCTCGCGGCTGAGCAGGGCCGGCGAGACGCCCAGGTCCTCCGCCGCCCGCCCGAAGCCGCCGCGTTCGACGATGCGGCGGAAGGCGAGCATGGTGGAGAGCTTGTCCATCGGGGCGTCCGGGATCGGCGGGAGGGGCGGCGGGCGGTCCCCCGAGGCGATAGCACGAAACCCCGCGCGCAGGGCAGGGCGACCGGACCCTGACCGGTTTCGACGCGGCCCGGGTCCATCCAGGCCGCCTCCGTCCCCCGCTCGCATCCACGAGACCCCGGCGACCCTGCGTCGCCGCCATTCGACCCCGCGGTCCCGCGCGCCGCCCGCCCCATCCCCTGCGCCGCCTGACCCTGCGCCACGGCGTCGGGAAGGCGCAGTTCGACCGCTGCCGGCGGGAGCCGCGCTTCGTCGACCTCCACGCCGCGGTCCGGGGCGGGCCGACCGCCTCCGACCCCAGCCATTCGATCAAGGACATGGAGGCGTTCCACCCGCTGGAACGCATGGGGCGAGGCGACGACCGCCGGCGCCTCGGTCGTCGCCTGCGAGCACCGGCGCGAGATCGGCGAGCAGCCGGCGCCGGGCGAGATAGAGCCCTGCAACCGCCTCGACCGCGTCTCGGCCGAGCGGCTGGACGTCGCCGCCTGCCGCGGCAAGGCGCCGAGTCCGGTGGTCGCCTCGCCCCGCCCGGGCTCGACGCGGCGCCGGCCCGTCCGGGCGGGCCGCTTGGACGACCCAGCGGGTCGGCCTCGCCCGCCGCCCCCGTCCAGGGTCCTGCCCTCCCGTCCTGCGTTCCGCGGGATCGTCCCGACCCTGCAGGGCGGCGGGAGGCGCCTGCCTCCGGGGGGGCCGCAGGGATCGCCGGGCGACCACAGGGAAGGCCTGCGACACCGGCCTCGCCGCAGCGGAAAGCGGCGTTTCCCTGAAAGCTGGGGGGCGCCTCTGCCGCGGCCGCAGCACCGTCAAGTCGGGGCCAGACACCGGGCGGGCACGCCCCGGCGGCATCGCTCCCGGGGAACGCGGAGACGGCCCCGGGGCGACCCGGAGACGACCGCCCGCCGCGCGCGCGGCGAGGGCGTCCTGCCGCGCGCGCGGTGGCGGTCGGGCAGGCGGCGGTCGGGCAGGCGGCGGTCGGGCAGG
>CAXGVP010000716.1:0-2649 GCA_964013055.1 uncultured Albimonas sp. | reverse complement strand
CACGGCGTCGGGCGAGGGGACGCCCGACGCCGATCCAGCGGGCGGGTGCGCCTGAGGGTCCGGGGAGACCCGCACGGCCGGGGAGCCGTCGCGCAACCCGCCTCGCATGCGCCCCTTCAAGCGACACGGGCGCGCAGACCCCGGGAAACGCACGCATTCAAGGGACCGGAACCTCTGGGAAGGCGAACCGGGCCATCGGGGTCTGCAGCTCGAGACGGGTCTGGGTTTCCGCCTCGAACCTTGAAAGCAGGATGAAACTGATCTTTCATCTCGTCAATGGGAATGAAACCACCCTTTCAAGGCGATTCGCCACGGGCCGCGCACGCGGGGCGCGAGGCGGCGGCGGCCGGGACCGCCTCCGACGCCTCGCTGATCCAGCGGATCCACCGCATCTACGCGGCCCTCCCCGACGGCGAGCGGCGCGCCGTCGACCTGGTGCTCGAGGGGCCGGGGGAGCTGGCGCTGTGGTCGGCGGCGGAGCTGGCGCTGCGCGCCGGCGTCTCGGCGCCCACCGTCTCGCGCCTGTTCCGGCGGCTCGGCTACGCCTCCTACGACGAGGCGCGCCGCGCCTCGCGGGCGCTGCGCTCGGCGGGCTCGCCGCTCTATCGCGCCGACCCCGCGGGCGGCGGCTGCGCGACGGACGGGGTGCTGGCCGGCCACCAGGCCGCCGAGATCGCCGCGATCGAGGCGACCTTCGCCCGGCTCGATCCGCGCAAGGTCACCGCGGCCGCGCACCGGCTGGCGACCGCGCCGCGGATGCGCGCGGTCGGCTTCCGCAACAGCTATTTCGTGGCCGAATACGCGCGGATGCTGTTCAGCCACATCCGCCCGGACGTGCAGCTGCTGAACTGGAACGGGCAGACCGCGGCCGAGTCGATGGGCGACCTCGGGCCCGGCGACGCGGTGCTGCTGATCGACCTGCGCCGGCGCCCCGCGGGCTTCCCCGCCTTCGCGCAGACGCTGGGCGCCACCGGCGCCGACGTGGTCGCGATCTCCGACGCCGCCCCGCTCGCGGGGTTGAGGCCGCAATGGCGCCTGCCCTGCACCGTGCACACGCCGCAGGCCTTCGACGCCCCCGGTCCCGCCTTCGCCCTGGTGCGGCTGCTCGCGTCCGAGGCGATGCTGCGCCTCGGCCCCGCGGCCCGCCGCCGGATCGAGCGGATCGAGTCGCTGCACGACGACCTCTCCGATCTCGCCTGAGCCCCCCTTGCGTCCCCCGGCGCCGCCGGTCTAGCGTCGCCGCCAGACGCGACAGGGGCGCCCCGCGGGGCTGAGACGCACCCTTTGAACCTGATCCGGATCATACCGGCGGAGGGAGTCGCGACGGGACCGCCCCTCGCGCCTCCCGCCGCGCCCTCCCCGCCGACCCAAGGGAGGACCGACCATGACCCAGACCCCCCGGCCGTCGCCCGGCGCGCGCCTCGCCGCAATGCGCGAGACCGCGCCGCTGGTCCACAACATCACCAACTACGTGGCGATGAACGTGATGGCGAACGTGCTGCTGGCCGCCGGCGCCTCGCCGGCCATGGTCCACGCGCGGGAGGAGGCCGCGGGCTTCGCCGCCGTCGCCTCGGCGCTGAGCGTGAACATCGGCACCCTCTCCCCCGCCTGGGCCGAGGCGATGGAGGCCGCCGCCGCGTCCGCCGTCGCCCATGGGAAACCCTGGGCGCTCGACCCCGTCGCCGTCTTCGCCTCCCCCTACCGGACCGAGGTCTGCGCCCGCCTCGTGGCGCTGAAGCCGACCGTGATCCGCGGCAACGCCTCCGAGATCCTCGCCCTCTCCGGCGGCGCGGCCGGCGCCAGCGGGGCGGACGCGGGCGACGAGGTCCCGGCCGCCGAGGAGGGCGCGCGCGCCCTCGCCCTGCGCAGCAGGGCGGTGGTCGCGGTCACCGGCCCGGTCGACTACGTGACCGACGGGACCCGCGCGCTGCGGGTGGCGAACGGCCATGCGCTGATGCCGAAGGTCACGGCGCTCGGCTGCTCGCTGACCGGCGTGGTCGCGGCGTTCCTCGCCACGGGCGAGGACGCGCTGGAGGCGACCGCGGCGGCGCTGGCCTTCTACGGCCTCGCCGGAGAACGCGCGGCGCAGGGCGCGCAGGGCCCCGGCAGCTTCGCCGTCGCCTTCGTCGACGCCCTGCACGCGCTCGGCCCCGCCGAGCTCGACGCCGGCGCCCGGATCGCGCCCGCATGACCCGCCTCGGCTTCGACCCGCGCCTGAACCTGGTCACCGACCCCTCGGCCCGCGCCGGGGTGGTCGGGACCGCGGTCGCCGCCGCGCGCGGCGGCGCGGCGCTGATCCAGCTGCGCGACAAGACCGCGGGCGACGCCGAGCTGCTGGCGACGGCGCGCGCGCTGCTCGCGGCCCTCGCGCCCTTCCCGCACGCGCGCCTGCTGGTCAACGACCGCCCCGACATCGCCGCGCAGGCCGGCGCCCACGGCGCCCACGTCGGCCAGACCGACGCCGAGGTCGCCCGGGCCCGCCGCCTGCTCGGCCCCGACGCGATCCTGGGCCTGTCGATCGAGGACCCGGCCCAGCTGCAGGGGGTCGACTGGTCCGCCGTCGACTACATCGGCGCGGGCCCGGTCTTCGCGACGCCCACCAAGGCCGATGCGGCCCCCGCCATCGGCTTCGACGGGCTCGCCGCCATC
>CAXGVP010000715.1:0-2652 GCA_964013055.1 uncultured Albimonas sp. | reverse complement strand
GCCGGAGATGCGGGGCAGGCGGGCAGGAGCGGGTGCAAGCCCCTGCCGGGACACGAGAAAGCCGCCCCGGGGGGCGGCTTTCGTCAGGCGTCGCGATGATCGGGCGGGCGGGTCACTCGCGCCCGCCGCTCAGCCAGCTTTCCAGCCAGTGGATGTCGTAGGTCCCGGCCTGGACCTCGGGGTCGGCGGCCAGCGCGTCGAACAGCGGCGCGGTGGTGTCGATGCCGTCCACGATCATCTCGGCCAGCGCCCGGCGCAGGCGGGCCAGCGCCGTCGGGCGGTCCTCGGCGTGGACGATCAGCTTGCCGATCAGGCTGTCGTAATAGGGCGGGATCCGGTAGCCGCGGTAGATGGCGCTGTCCATCCGCACGCCCAGCCCGCCGGGCGCGTGGAAGGCCTGGATCGTGCCGGGCGAGGGCGCGAAGTCGGGCAGGCGCTCGGCGTTCAGGCGGCACTCGATGGCGTGGCCCTCGGGCTTCAGGGTCGCCTGGTCGAAGGTCATCGGAAGGCCGGCGGCGACGCGCAGCTGCTCCTTGACCAGGTCGACGCGCCAGACGGCCTCGGTCACCGGGTGCTCGACCTGCAGGCGGGTGTTCATTTCAATGAAGTAGAACTCGCCGTTCTCCCACAGGAACTCGATGGTGCCGGCCCCGCGGTAGCCCATCCGGCCGATCGCATCCGCGCAGGTCTCGCCGATGCGCTTGCGGTCGGCGGCGGTCAGCACCGGGGAGGGGCACTCCTCGAACACCTTCTGGTGGCGGCGCTGGAGCGAGCAGTCGCGCTCGCCCAGGTGCACGGCGCGGCCGTTGCCGTCGCCGAAGACCTGGATCTCGATATGCCGCGGCTTGCCGAGGTATTTCTCCAGATAGACCGCGTCGTCGCCGAAGGCCGCCCGCGCCTCGGACCGGGCCGAGGACCAGGCGTTGGGAAGCTCGGAGGCGTCGCGCGCCACCTTCATGCCGCGCCCGCCGCCGCCGGCGGAGGCCTTCACCAGCACCGGATAGCCGATGTCCTTGGCGACGCTCAGCGCCTCTTCCACGGAGGTCACCGCGCCGTCGGAGCCGGGGACGCAGGGCACGCCGAGCGCCTTCATCGTGTCCTTGGCGGCGATCTTGTCGCCCATCACCCGGATATGGGCGGCGGACGGGCCGATGAAGGTCAGGCCGTGGTCCTCGACGATCTGCACGAAGTTGGCGTTCTCGGAGAGGAACCCGTAGCCGGGGTGGATCGCCTCGGCCCCGGTGATCTCGCAGGCCGAGATGATCGCGGGAATGTTGAGATAGCTCTGCGCCGCGGCGGGCGGGCCGATGCACACGCTCTCGTCGGCGAGGCGGACATGCATGGCGTCGGCGTCGGCGGTGGAATGCACCGCCACCGTCTTGATGCCCATCTCGCGGCAGGCGCGATGGATGCGCAGGGCGATTTCGCCCCGGTTGGCGATCAGGACCTTGTCGAACATCGAAACGCTCCCGGTATAGGACGAGGGACCCGGGGGCGCGGGGGCCCCCGGTCCGGCGTCACTCGATGATCATCAGGGGGGCGCCGAACTCGACCGGCGTGCCGTCGCTCACCAGGATCCGCTTCACCGTGCCGGCGCGCGGGGAGGGGATCTGGTTCATGGTCTTCATCGCCTCGACGATCAGCAGGGTCTGCCCCTCCGAGACCTGGTCGCCCACGCGCACGAAGCTGGGCGCGCCGGGTTCGGCCTGGAGGTAGACGGTGCCGACCATCGGCGAGGCGACGGCGCCCGGATGCCGGGCGAGGTCGTCGGCGGCGTCGCCGGTGGCCTCGGCCGGAGCGGCGGCCGAGGGGGCCGGCGCGGCGGCGGGGACCGCGACCTGGACGGGGGCGGGCGCGGCCTGAAGCTGGCGGGTGACGCGCACGCTCAGGTGGTCGTCCTCGCCGTATTCGCGATCGACCTCGATCTCGGTCAGCTCGGTCTCCCGAAGCAGCTCGGCGAGCTGACGGATGAAGGCGATGTCGGCTTCGTGGTGCTTGCTCATGCAGGGTTCGCGCTGTTGCGAGGCCTGACGGAGCGACGCCATTGGTCAGGCGACGCGGGCCCCCGGTGTCGTCGCAGCGGCGTTTACACGTTGCAAAGGGTCTTTGCCAAGGGCTGCGTGCCCGAACGCCCGGGCCGGACGTCCGCGGCGCGCGCGCCGTGGACAGGCCGCAGGCGCGGTGCGAGGGGCCCGCCCGGCCCACAAGCCGCGGGAGAGAGCCGATGAAAGCCGTCCTGCACGAGGAATTCCGGGCCCCGCGGGGCGGGGTCTCGGTCTCCGATCCGACGCACTCGCCCCACGGGGTCGTGATCCGGGTGGGGGCGACGGGGGGCTGCCGCTCGGACCGGCGCGGCCGGATGGGGCATGACGCCGACATCGCGTTGCCGCATGTCCCGGGCCACGAACCGGGCGGCGTGGTCGAGGCGGCGGCCCGCGACCTGCGCCTGGTTATTGCCGTGATCAAGATGGTGTCTGATCTGGAACGGGTGGGGGACGAGGCGAAAAAGATCGCCAAGTTCGCCCTGACCCTGTCCGAGGAGGGTCACGCGCCACGGGGCTATGTCGAGGTGCGTCATATCAGCACCCATGTGACCAGCATGCTGCATGAGGCGCTGGACGCGTTCTCACGGCTGGATTCCACCCAGGCCTT
>CAXGVP010000714.1:0-2658 GCA_964013055.1 uncultured Albimonas sp. | reverse complement strand
CGAGCGAGCCCCGCCTCGCGAGGCCCGCCCCAGGCGCCGCCGCCCGCCGCGCGCCGCGGGCGGGCTCTCCCGACCCGCGGGACGCCCGACGCGGCGCCCCGCAGGGCCGTCCCTCAGCGGGACATCTTCGCGTCGGGGCTGCGGTCCTTCACCGCCGCCAGCAGGTCGGGCTTGAGCACCTTGCCCACCGCGTTGCGCGGCAGCGCCTCCATCACGTGCAGGGCCGAAACCCGCTGGGTCTTGCCCAGCTTGCCGTTGGCCGCGTCCAGGATCGCCTGGGCGCCCGTCGTCGCGCCCGCGCGCAGCACCACCGCGCCGACCGGCGTCTCGCCCCACTCCTGCGAGGGGGCGCCCACCACGCCGACCTCCTGCACGTCGGGATGCGCATGCAGCGCCTCCTCGAGGTCGGTGGCGTAGATGTTGAACCCGCCGGAGATGATCATGTCCTTCTTGCGGCCCACGATATAGAGGAACCCGTCCTCGTCGATCCGCCCCAGGTCGCCCGAGCGGAACACCACCCGCCCATCGTCGAGCTTCATCAGCGCCTTCTCGGTCAGGTCGCTGCGCCCGTGGTAGCCCGCCATCATCGCCGGCGAGCGGCCCACGACCTCGCCGACCTCGCCCTGCGGCAGCGGCCGGTCCTCGTCGTCCAGGATCACCAGGTCGGAGTTCAGCGCCGGCTGCCCGACCGAGGCCGCCTTGTCGGGGAACGCCTTGAGGTCCAGCATCGCCGAGACCCCGCCCTCGGTCAGCCCGTAGAGCTCGATGAACTTGCCCGGCCAGCGGGCGATGATCTCGGTCTTGGTCGCGGCGGCCAGCGGCGAGGAGGTGCAGATCGTCAGCTCCAGCGAGGAGATGTCGGTCGCCTCCAGCTCCGGCGCCTTGAACAGGCGCTGCACCAGCACCGGCACCAGCATGCAGCAGGTGATCTTCTGGGTCTCGACGATCGAGAGCCAGGCGGGCGTGTTCCACTTGGGCAGGAAGGTGCAGGTCCCGCCCTCGGCCAGCGTCGCGATCATCGCCACCAGCGTGGTGTTGGAATAGAGCGGCGTGGTCAGCAGCGTGCGGCTGTCGCCCGACACCCCGTTCAGGGTGAACCGCGGCATCTGGCGCGAGCGGAACAGGTGGGTGTGCACGATCCCCTTGGGAACGCCCGTGGTGCCCGACGAGTAGATGATGTTGAACAGGTCCTCGGGCGCGATCTGCGGCAGCTCGCCCTCGGCGGGCGCCGGCAGGTCCATGTCGATCAGCCGGGTCCAGCCCTCCGCCTCGAAGTCGAGCGCGAGCTTGGCGACGTTCGCGAGGCCCGGGGTCGAGGCGACGATCCCCTCCACCCGCTCCTTCTGCGAGGCCGAGGCGACCACGCAGGGGGCTGCGGCGTCGGCGATCATGGTCGCCAGCGTCTCGTCCGAGGCGGTCACCGGCATCGGCGCCACGCAGCCGCCCGCCGCCAGCCCCGCGAGATAGGCCACGCAGTAGTCCATCGGCGTGTCCGCCACGATCGAGACCACCGAGCGCCGCGTCAGCCCGCGGTCGATCATCAGCTTCGCCGCCCGCTCGGCCAGCGCGCAGGTCTGCGCCCAGGTCAGCATCCGCTCGCCCTCGCGGATCGCGGGGTGGTCGGGCCGCTCGGCCGCGTGGCGGCGCATGCGGCCGGGAAGGGTGCGGAATTCGTGCTCGGGCAGCGGAAGCGGTTCGATGGTCAGCGGGGCGGTGTCGGGCATTCGGTGCGTCTCTTTTCCTGAGGCGGACGCCTCGCGCTGGGAGGTGCGGGGCGCGTGTCCTGTCGTCTCTGCCGCGCCCCGCTCCCGCACGGTTCGGCGCGGTCGACAGGACCGGCGGCCGGGTTCGCGATAGGACGGAGACGCGCGGCCATCCTGAGGGCTGCACGTCGCCGCTGCAAGCCGGTCGGCAGGGAAGCGACGCCGCAGGTTCCGCTTGCGTCAACGCCCCGGCCGCGCCCGTCGCAGCGGTCGACACCGCAGCCGCCCCGGCCGGCGCCCGCCGCGCCTGCGCCCCGGCAACGCGCTCGACGCCCCTGCGCCGCGGGAACGCCCCTGGCCGACCCGCGCCCCGGGCTCGCCCGGGACGGCCCTTCGCACCGACGCCCCGGCGATGCCTCAGGCGCCGCCGAGGGCGCGCAGGTGCGCCTCCGCCAGGTCCTTGATGTGGGCGGCCTTGTCGACGCCGTTGATCACGCGCCGCGCGTTGAAGAAGTCGACGTCCGCGGCGTTCACATAACGCTCCAGCGTGCGCCCGGTGAAACCGCCCAGCTTCATCCCGTGCACCAGCACGAACAGCGACACGTCGTGGCGCAGCGCCAGGTCCGGCTCCCCGGCCAGGTCGAGCTCCAGGATCGAGCCATAGAGGCGGTAGTTGCGCAGCCAGGTCAGCTGAACGTAGCCCCGCCCGTAATAGGGGTGATAGCGCAGGTTGCGCCGCCGCCAGTCCTCGCGGCTCTCGTCCGTGCCGCCCAGGTAATTGGCCTCGCGCACCGGCGCGTAGGTGGCCGCCGTCTCGTGCTCGACGGTGGCGAGCGCATAGGCCAGCTGTGCAGGCAGCGTCAGCCCCGCGAGCGCGCAGGCCTCGGCGATCGCCTCGCGCACCGCCGCCGCGTCGCCCGCCTGCCGCCCCATCGGCGCGTCGAGCGCACGGCTC
>CAXGVP010000713.1:0-2659 GCA_964013055.1 uncultured Albimonas sp. | reverse complement strand
CATCGGCGTGGTGATCTCCTTCGTGCTGGCGTTGGTGATCGGCGGCACGGCCGGCTATTTCGGCGGCTGGTACGACACCGTCGTGCAGATGGTCACCGATGCGATCCGGACGGTTCCAACGATCCCGCTGTTCATGGCGCTCGCCGCCTTCGTCCCCGACGAATGGTCGGCCGAGACGCGGTTCTTCTTCATCTCGATGATCATCGGCCTGATCAACTGGCCCACGCTCGCCCGCCGGGTGCGCACCCACATCCTGGCCGAGCGCAACGCCGACTACGTGCTGGCGGCCGAGCTCTGCGGCGCCCCCGCGGGCCACGTCATCCGCCGCCACCTGCTGCCCAGTTTCGCCAGCTACATCATCGTCGACCTGGTGATCTCGTTTCCCTACATGGTGCTGTCCGAGACCGCGCTGAGCTTCATCGGCCTTGGCCTGAAGGACCCGGTGAACTCGCTCGGCGTCATGCTGCAGAACACCACCAAGGTCGACGTGCTGCTGAACTACCAGTGGTATTTCATCCCCGTGCCGGTCTTCGTGTGCCTGGTGCTGGCCTTCGTTTTCGTGGGCGACGGGCTGCGCGACGCGGCCGATCCTTATTCGGAGCGCAAATGACCCTGCTGTCCGTCCGCGACCTGACGGTGCGCTTCGCCACCGACGAGGGGCTGGTGACCGCGGTCGACCAGGTCTCCTTCGATCTCGAACCCGGCGAGGTCATGGGCCTGGTGGGGGAGAGCGGCTCGGGCAAGTCCGTCACCGCCAAGTCGATCATGCAGCTCAACTTCGGCGGCATCCGCTATGGCGAGGACTCGAAGATCCTGCTGACCCTCGACGGCAAGGAGACCGATGCCCTCAAGCTCAAGCGCGCCCGCGACCTGCGCCTGGTGCGCGGCGGCGCGGTGTCGATGATCTTCCAGGAGCCGATGGCGAGCTTCGCCCCCGCCATCACCATCGGCGACCAGATGGTCGAGCAGCTGATGCTCCACAAGCGCGTCTCGAAGGCCGAGGCCAAGAAGACCTCCATCGAGTTCCTCGACCGCGTCGGCATCTCCGACGCCGCCCGCCGCTTCGACCAGTATGCCTTTGAATTGTCCGGCGGAATGCGCCAGCGCGCGATGATCGCCATGGCGCTCTCCACCCGCCCGAAACTGCTGATCGCCGACGAGCCGACCACCGCGCTCGACGTCACCATCCAGGCCCAGGTCATCGACCTGATGAAGGAGATCGTGGCCGAGTTCGGCATGGCGATCATCTTCATCACCCACGACCTCGGCGTGATCGCCCAGACCGCCGACAAGGTGGCCGTCATGTACCTCGGCAAGATGGTCGAGCAGGGGCCGGTACGCGAGGTGATCCGCACCGCCTCCCACCCCTACACGCAAGGGCTGCTGAACGCCCTGCCCGACCTCGGCGACCTCGACAGCCCGCTCAAGCCCGTGCCCGGCGACATCCCCAGCCCGCTGGAGCGCCCCTCGGGTTGCGTCTTCCACACCCGCTGCCCCGAGAAGATCCCCGGCCGCTGCGACGCCTCCGTCCCGGCCATGGAGCGCGTCGCCCCCGGCCACGCCTGCGCCTGCTTCGCGCGCGAGACGGAGGGCGCGGCATGAGCCGGCCGCTGATCGACGTCGAGGCCCTCTCGGTCCACTACCCCCTCAAGGGCGGCCTGCTGGGCGATCCGGTGGTGCTGCGCGCCGTCGACCGGGTGTCGCTGGAGATCCCCAAGGGCTCGTTCTTCGGCCTGGTGGGGGAGAGCGGGTCCGGCAAGACCACGCTGGGCCGCGCGATCCTCAAGGCCGCCCCGATCTCGGAAGGCCGGATCGAGTACGACGACGGCGAGGGCCGCCACGACGTCGGCGCGATGAAGAACAAGGGCGAGATCCGCGACTTCCGCCGCCGCGCCCAGCTGATCTTCCAGGACCCCTACGCCGCCCTCTCGCCTCGCATGACCGTCCGCGACATCATCGCCGAACCCCTCGAGGTCATGGGGATCACCAAGTCCCGCGCCGAGACCGACGCCCGCGTGCGCGAGATCGCCGCCCGCTGCCGGCTCAACGTCGAGCATCTGCGCCGCTTCCCCCACGCCTTCTCCGGCGGCCAGCGCCAGCGCATCTCCATCGCGCGCGCGCTCGCCCCCATGCCCCGCTTCCTGGTGGCGGACGAGAGCGTGGCGGCGCTCGACGTCTCGATCCAGGCCGATATCCTGAACCTTCTCAAGGGGCTGCAGCGGGACCTCGGCCTCACCTTCCTGTTCATCAGCCACGATCTCTCGGTGGTGGCCCATGTCTGCGACCACGTCGCAGTGATGTACCTCGGCCGGTTGGTCGAGACGGCGCCGACCCGCGCCCTCTTCGCCCGGCCCCTGCACCCCTACACGCGCGCCCTGCTGTCGGCGATCCCGTCGCTCGACCCCGACGACCGCGGAAAGGCGTGGAAGCTGCAGGGCGAGATCCCCTCGCCCGCCAACCCGCCCTCGGGCTGCCGCTTCCGCACCCGCTGCCCCTTCGCGCGCGAGCGCTGCGCCGCCGAGGAGCCCGCCCTGCGCCCGCTCGCCTCCGGCCACGAGGTCGCCTGCCACTTCGCCGAGGAGCTGGAAGGCGCCGTCCCCGCCTGACCCCGCAGACCGCCGGCCTGGCCGCCCTCCGCCGGCCTGGCCGCCCGCCCGCC
>CAXGVP010000712.1:0-2661 GCA_964013055.1 uncultured Albimonas sp. | reverse complement strand
CCCAGCTCGACCACCGCGTTGCCGAGCGCCCGGCCGTTGACGGCCTGCACGATGCCCTCGGCGGGCGGCGGGATGTCGAGGACGATGGGGGCGTCCTCGAGATACAGCGAGAAGCTTTCCACGAAGTCGTTGGGGCCGCCCAGCGCGGAGACCATGCGCGCGAAGGTCTCCGCCGCGCGGCCGTTCTCCAGCACGCGGGAGAGGCGGGCCTGCCCGTCCTCGGCGTTGGCGGCGATGCCGCTCAGCGCCAGCAGTTCGCCCCCCAGCGCCACGGTGACGTCCCACAGGCGCGGGTCGACCTCGGCGCCCGTCAGGAAGCGCACCGCGTTGGCGACTTCCAGCGCGTTGCCGCAGGCGGTGGCGAGCGGCTCGTCCATGTCGGTGATCAGGGCCGAGGTCGAGCACCCCGCCCCGTTGGCGACGCCGACCAGCGAGCGGGCCAGCGCCTCGGCCTCCTTGCGCGTCGCCATGAAGGCGCCGGAGCCGCATTTGACGTCCAGCACCAGCGCATCCAGCCCGGCGGCCAGCTTCTTGGAGAGAATGGACGCCGTGATCAGGTCGAGGCTTTCCACGGTCCCCGTCACGTCGCGGATACTGTAAAAACGCTTGTCGGCGGGGGCGATCTCGGCGGTCTGGCCGATGACGGCGCAGCCGACCTCGCGCACCACGCGCTCCAGCGCCTCGGGGCCGGGGGCGACGTCGTAGCCGGGGATCGAGCCCAGCTTGTCGAGCGTGCCGCCCGTATGACCTAACCCGCGGCCCGAGATCATCGGCACATAGACCCCGCAGGCCGCCAGCGCCGGCGCCAGCATCAGCGAGACGTTGTCGCCCACGCCGCCGGTCGAGTGCTTGTCGGCGACCGGGCCCGGCAGGTCCCACTTCAGGACCTCGCCGGAGTCGCGCATCGCCTCGGTCAGGACCACCCGCTCGGGCAGGGTCATGCCCTGGAAGTAGACGGCCATGGCCAGCGCGGCGACCTGGCCCTCGGAGACGGCGCCCGACGTCAGGCCCTCGACGAAATAGCGGATTTCTTCCGCGTCCAGCGCCTGGCCGGCGCGCTTCTTGAGGATCACTTCCTGGGGCAGCATCAGTAGCCCTCGGCGGCGGTCACGGGGGCGGCGCCGTTCAGCGTCGCGATCAGGCTGTCGAGCAGGCCCGAGGCGCCGAATCGGAAGGTCTGGGGGCTCGCCCAGCCCTCGCCCATGATCCGGTCGGCCATCTCCAGATAGGCCCAGGCCTCGGAGGTGGTGCGGATGCCGCCGGCGGCCTTGAAGCCCAGCGGGCGGCCGGCCTGGGAGATCGCCGTCAGCAGGATCTCGGCCGCCGACAGGGTCGCGTTGACCGGCACCTTGCCGGTGGAGGTCTTGAGGAAATCGGCGCCCCCCTCGATGGCCGCGTCGGCGGCGCGGCGCATCATCGAGGCGCTTTCCAGCACCCCGGTCTCGAGGATCGCCTTGACCGGCGCGTCGCCGGCGGCGCGTTTCACCCGCTCGACCCGGCTGCGGACCGAGGCGTCGCGCCCCTCCATCAGCTCGCGCCAGGGGATCACCATGTCGATTTCGTCGGCGCCTTCGAAGAGCGCGTGGCGCGTCTCCTCCATCGCCTCCTCGTCGGTGGCCTCGCCGGTGGGGAACACCACCACGGTGGCGATCTTCACGTCCGGGGCCGCGATCTCGCGCGCCAGGCGGGCGAAGCGGGGCCACACGCACAGCGCCGCGACCGAGCCGTAGGTGGTCACCGCCCGGCCGGCGAGCGCGCGGATCGCCTCCTCGTCGCAGTCGTCGTTGAGGTTGGTCAGGTCCAGGCAGCTCAGCGCGAGGCGGGCGGCGGCCTGTTCGGCGAGGATGTCGGTCATGCGAAGCTCCGCACGAAGGCGCGGACCAGGGCGCGGAAGCGGACCTGGGCCTTGGCGGCCTCCGATTTCGTCTCGGCGTGGGAGAGGGGGCGCCCGGTCATGCCGGCGCCGTAGTTGGTGATCACCGAGACGGCGGCGACCTCCAGCCCCAGGAAACGGGCGAGGATGGTCTCGGGCACGGTGGACATGCCCACGGCGTCGGCGCCCAGCACGCGGGCGGCGCGGATCTCGGCCGGGGTCTCGAAGCTGGGGCCCGAGAACCAGGCGTAGACGCCCTCGTTCAGGCGCTCGTCGGCGGCCTTGAGTCGGGCGCGCAGGTGCGGGGCGTAGGCGTCGACCATGTTGACGAAGCGGTCGTCCGTCGCCTCCCCGATCAGCGGGTTGAGGCCGGAGATCGACATGTGGTCCATCAGGCTCATCAGCGAGCCGGGGGGCATCTCGTCGCGGAGCGAGCCGGCGGAGTTGGTCAGCAGCACCGTGTCCGCGCCGAGCGCCTTCACCGTCTCCAGCGCCGGGCGCATCACCGCCGCCTCGCCCTTCTCGTAGTAATGCGCGCGGCCCGAGAGCAGCGCCACGCGCACGCCCTCCAGCGTGCCGATCACCAGCGCGCCGGCATGGCCGGAGACGCCGGAGACGGGGAAGTCGGGCAGATCGCCGAAGGGGAAGGCGGTCGCGTCCTCGAGCTCGTCCGCCAGCGCCCCCAGTCCCGAGCCCAGCACCAGGCCGAGACGGACGGGCGCGCGCCCGGCGCGGTCTGCGATGATCTCGGCGGCTCGGGTCATGCGTGCTCCTTGGCTTGGGGACGG
>CAXGVP010000711.1:0-2663 GCA_964013055.1 uncultured Albimonas sp. | reverse complement strand
GCGGACCGGCGGATGCGGCGGCCGGGGGCGGACTGGCTGGCCTCGCCGGTGGTCTACACGCTGTCGATCTCGGTCTACTGCACGTCCTGGACCTTCTATGGCGCGGTGGGCTCCGCCGCCCGCGGGGGGCTGGAGTTCGTGGCGATCTACACCGGCCCGGCGCTGGTCTTCGCCGGCTGGTGGTGGGTGCTGCGCAAGATGGTGCGCATCGGCCGATCCCAGCGCATCACCTCCATCGCCGACCTGCTGTCCTCGCGCTACGGCAAGAGCCCGTCAATCGCGGTGCTGGTCACCCTGCTCGCGGTGGTCGCCTGCACCCCCTACATCGCCCTCCAGCTCAAGGCGGTGACCGAGAGCTTCGCCCTCTTCTCCGTCCCGGGGGCCGAGGAGGGGGGCGTCGCCGCCTTCTGGGTGGCGGCGGGCATGGCGGTGTTCACCGTGCTCTTCGGCACCCGGTCCGCGGACGTGAACGAGCGCCATTTCGGCGTGGTCGCGGCCATCGCGGTAGAGGCGCTGGTGAAGCTCGCCGCTCTCACGGCGGTGGGGGCCTTCGTGGTCTTCGGCCTCTACGGCGGGGTCGGGGCGACCATGGCCGACATGACGCCCGAACTGCTGCAGGTCGAGACCACCTTCGATGCGCGCTGGGCGGTGATCACCATGCTCTCGGGCGCGGCCATCCTGTGCCTGCCCCGCCAGTTCCAGGTGACGGTGGTCGAGAACGACGACGAGCGCAGCCTCGCCACCGCCTCGTGGCTGTTCCCGCTCTACCTGCTGGTGATGTGCCTGTCGGTCCTGCCCATCGCCGCCGCCGGCCTGCGCCTGCTGCCGGAGGGGGCGAACCCGGACCTCTTCGTCCTCTCCCTGCCGCTGGCCGAGAACAGGACGGCGCTGGCGATCTTCGTGTTCCTGGGCGGGTTCTCCTCGGCCACCTCGATGGTGATCGTGAGCTCCATCGCGCTCTCGACCATGGTCTCGAACCACATCGTGACGCCGCTGGCGCTGCGGGCGCGGGCGGAGTCGGAGGCGTTCTCGGGCGACGTGCGGCGCATCGTGCTGCTGGGGCGGCGGGGCTCCATCGTGGCGGTGCTGACGCTGGGCTTCCTGTGGCACCAGATGTCGGAGGGGAACGCGGCGCTCGCCTCCATCGGGCTGATCGCCTTCCTGGGGGCGGCGCAGTTCCTGCCGCCGCTGCTGGCGGGGCTCTACACCCGCCAGGCGACCCGGCTGGGGGCGCTGGCGGGGCTGGCGGGGGGCGCGGCGGTCTGGGCCTGGACGCTGCTGCTGCCCGCCGCCGGCCTGCCCGCCGAGGTGATGGAGGCCGGGCCCTGGGGCTTCTCCCTCCTCCGCCCGCAGGCGCTGCTGGGGCTGGAGGGGATGGACCCGCTGGTCCACGCGACCTTCTGGAGCCTGACCGCCAACGTCGCCCTGCTGACGCTGGTGTCGCTGCTGCGCGAGCCGAGCCCGCTGGAGTGGCTGCAGTCCGCGATCTTCGTCGACGTGTTCCGCACCGGGGACGAGGACACCGCCGGCGTGCTGCGCCGCTCCGCCGCGTCGGAGGACCTGTTCGTCCTCGCCCAGCGCATTCTCGGCGCCGAGCCCGCGCGCCGCCTGTTCATGGACGCCGCCGCCGAGCAGGGCCGGACCGAGGGCCTGCCCGCCGCCACCGACCATTTCGTGCAGCGGCTGGAGCGGGAGCTGGCGGGCTCGGTCGGCGCCGCCACCGCGCATGCGATGGTCACCAAGGCCGCGGGGAACGAGACGATCTCGCTTTCGGAGCTGATGCGCATCGCCGACGAGACGGTGCGGATCATGGAATATTCCCAGGAGGTCGAGCGCAAGTCGGGCGAGCTGGAGCGCGCGCTCGCCCAGCTGCGCGAGGCCAACGCCCGCCTGCGGGAGCTCGACGCCCAGAAGGACGATTTCCTGAGCCAGGTCAGCCACGAGCTGCGCACGCCGATGACCTCGGTGCGCAGCTTCTCGGAGATCCTGCTCGAGGCCGACGCCCTGGACCGGCCCGAGGCGCAGCGCTTCCTGCGGATCATCCATGACGAGAGCCTGCGCCTGACCCGCCTGCTCGACCAGATCCTGGACCTGAGCGTGCTGGAGCGGGGCCAGGTCGACCTGCCCGTGGCCCCCACCGACGCCGCCGACGCCCTGCGTCGGGCCGTCGACACCGTGCGCGGGGTGACGCGCGAGGCGAAGGCCGAGGTGCAGGTGCGCATCGACGAGCCCGAGCTGTGGGTGCAGGGAGAGCCCGACCGCCTGGCGCAGGTGTTCATCAACCTGCTGTCGAACGCGGTGAAATACTCCAACCGCGCGCGGCCCTGCATCTGGGTGGAGGCCGCGCGCGAGGGCGGCCAGGTGGTGATCTCGATCCAGGACGACGGCCCCGGCGTGGTCGAGGCGGACCGCGAGCGGATCTTCCAGAAGTTCTCCCGCGGCTGGGACCGCACCGATCCCGGCGGGGCGGGCCTTGGCCTCGCCATCAGCCGCGAGATCCTGCGCCGCTTCGGCGGCGACCTGACGCTGGCCCGGCCCGCGACCGGCGCCCGCTTCGACTGCCGCCTGACCGCCGCCGACCGCCCCGCGGACGCCGCCGCGGCGGAATAGGCCGCGACCACGCCGCCGGAAGTCCCGGGGCGCGCCTGCGGCGGGCGGGGGGG
>CAXGVP010000710.1:0-2674 GCA_964013055.1 uncultured Albimonas sp. | reverse complement strand
CGCGTCGGGGCGCCCGCCGCAGCGGCGCGGGTTGCCTCGGGCGTCCCGAACGCTTAGGCCGCGGGCTCCCGACGCCCCTTCGGCGGGCTGGGCGCGTTTGTCCGCTGGACGCGCCAGCCGCCGGCAAGCTACACAACATCTATGGCCGACGACATCGACATCGACGACATCGGGGGCGGAGACGGCGGCGGCGCGATCAGCGCCGAGCCGCTGCGCCGCGCCCTGGGCGAGCGCTATCTGCAATACGCGCTTTCGACCATCATGCACCGCGCGCTGCCCGATGCGCGCGACGGCATGAAGCCCGTCCACCGGCGCATCCTGTGGGCGATGCGCCTGCTCAGGATGGACCCCAACCAGGGCTACAAGAAATCCGCCCGCGTCGTCGGCGACGTGATCGGCAAGTACCACCCCCACGGCGACACCGCGGTCTATGACGCGCTGGTCCGCCTCGCCCAGACTTTTGCCGTTCGCTACCCGATGGTCGACGGCCAGGGCAATTTCGGCAACGTCGACGGCGATAGCGCGGCGGCGATGCGCTACACCGAGTCCCGCCTCACCTCCGTCGCCGTGCTGATGATGGAGGGGCTGGACGAGGACGCCGTGGACCTCCGCCAGACCTACGACGGCGAGGAAGAAGAGCCGGTCGTCCTGCCCGGCGCGTTTCCCAACCTGCTGGCCAACGGCGCCTCGGGCATCGCGGTGGGCATGGCGACCTCGATCCCGCCCCACAACGCGGGCGAGGTGGCCTCGGCCGCGCTGCACCTGATCAAGCACCCCAACGCCGAGATCGAGACGCTGCTCGAGAAGATGCCGGGGCCGGACTTCCCCACGGGCGGCGTGGTGGTGGAGAGCCGGGCCTCGATCCTCGACGCCTACCGCACGGGGCGCGGCGGCTTCCGCCTGCGCGCGCGCTGGCATGTCGAGGACCTGGGCCGCGGGACCTGGCGGGTCGTCGTCGACGAGATCCCTTACCAGGTCCAGAAATCCCGCCTGATCGAGCGGCTGGCCGACCTGATCAACGCCCGAAAGATCCCGATCCTCGCCGACGTGCGCGACGAGAGCGCCGAGGACGTGCGCGTGGTGCTCGAGCCCCGCTCGCGCAACGTCGACCCCGCGGTGCTGATGGAGACGCTGTTCAAGCAGACGGACCTGGAGACCCGGTTCCCTCTGAACATGAACGTGCTGATCGACGGCAAGGTGCCCAAGGTCTGCGACCTGCGCGAGGTGCTGCGCGCCTTCCTCGACCACCGGCGCGAGGTGCTGATCCGGCGCACCAACCACCGTCTCGCGCGGATCGAGCGGCGCCTCGAGGTGCTGGGCGGCTACATCGTGGCCTTCCTCAACCTCGACCGGGTGATCGAGATCATCCGCAACGAGGACGAGCCCAAGCAGGCCCTGATGGCCGAGGACTGGTCCAGGTGGGGGTTCATCCGGGAAGCCGAATGGACCTGGAACGCTGAAGGTTCCGCCGCCGGCGTCTACCTGACCGAGGTGCAGGCCGAGGCCATCCTCAACATGCGCCTGCGCTCCCTGCGCCGCCTTGAGGAAATGGAGATCCGCGACGAGCGCGACGCGCTGGACGCGGAGCGCACCGGGCTGCTGGAGCTGCTCGGCTCCGAGGACGCGCAATGGGCGACGATCTCGGACCAGCTTCGCAAGGTGCGCGACGAATACGGCGCGCCCAAGGCCTTCAAGGGCGCCTTCACGCCGGAGGCGCTGGACGCGCTGAAGGCAAGCTACGAGCCCTATCCGCTCGGCGCCCGCCGCACCGCCTTCGCGGATGCGCCCCAGGTCGACGTGCTGGCCGCCGAGGCGATGATCGAGCGCGAGCCGATCACGGTGATCTGCTCGGCGATGGGCTGGATCCGGGCGATGAAGGGCCACCAGGCGCTGGACGCCGAGGTGAAATACAAGGACGGCGACGGGCCCCGCTTCGTGTTCCACGCGGAGACGACGGACAAGATCCTGCTGTTCTCCTCCTCGGGCCGGTTCTTCACGCTGGCGGCCGACAAGCTGCCCGGCGGGCGCGGCACCGGCGAGCCGGTGCGCCTGATGGTGGACCTGCCCAACGAGGACGAGATGATCGCCCTGTTCCCGCACCGGCCCGGCGCGCGGCGCCTGCTGGCCTCGACCGCCGGCGACGGCTTCGTGCTGGTCGAGGACGAGGCGGTGGCCCAGACCCGCGCCGGCAAGCAGGCGCTGAACGCCAAGGCCCCGCACAAGGCGCTGGTCTGCGCTCCGGTCGCGGGCGACACGGTCGCGGTGGTCGGCGACAACCGCAAGCTGCTGGTGTTCCCGCTGGCCGAGCTGCCGGAGATGGCTCGCGGCAAGGGCGTGCGGCTGCAGAAATACAAGGACGGCGGCCTCTCGGACGCGCGGACCTTCACCCGGGCCGAGGGCCTGCAGTGGACCATGGGCGGCGGGCGCACCCGCACGGTGCTGGACCCCGAGCTCGAGGAATGGACCGGCCCGCGGGCCGGAACCGGCCGCATGGCGCCCCGCGGCTTCCCGCAGGACAAGAAGTTCAGCTAGGCCGGCGCCTTGCCGCGCCTCCGGCGGGGATCCCAGCTCCTTCGACACGCCCGGGCCCCGCGCCCGGGCGTTCGCGTATCCGGCGGCCGCCTGTCCCCATCGGCGGAGAGACGGGGCGCGGCGGCGGCGCGATGCGGCCGGC
>CAXGVP010000709.1:0-2691 GCA_964013055.1 uncultured Albimonas sp. | reverse complement strand
AGCTGAGGTGCTGACCGGGCGGAGCATGTGGACCGAGAGGAGCATGTGGACCGAGAGGAGCATGTGGACCGAGAGGAGCATGTGGACCGAGATGGAGCATGTGGACGGGTCAGGTGTAAGGAGACGGGCGCTTCGCGCCCGCATTTGCGCCGGGCCCGGCGCTCCGCGCCGGGCCTCCGCGAAGCGGAGGCAGGGACGTCGACGCGGGCGCCGACCCCGGCTGCAGGCCGAGCCTCGCCGCGGGAGACGGCGCCCAGAGGCGCGACGGCCGCCTCGCGCCGCGGGCCCGACGCCGGGGCCGGCGCACCACTTGCCGCGGCGCCTTCGGGCGCGCCGCCGGCGGAAACGAAAACGGCGGCCCCGGAGGGCCGCCGTCTGCGTCTCGGGTGGTCCCGTTCAGCCCTGGGGCTGGGGGGACATGCCGCCGTCCTCGCCGGGGCGGCGCTTGCCCGCCTTGGGGATCGAGGCGATGCCCGAGCCCTCGCCGGGCGTCGGCGCCGGAGGCTCGTCGGAGGAGCGGTCCAGGGCCTCGCCCCGGATCACCTTGCCGATCTCCTCGCCGGTCAGGGTCTCGTATTCCAGCAGGCCCTGGGCCAGGCGCTCGAGGTCCTCGGCCCGCTCGGTCAGGATCCGCTTGGCGGTCTCGTAGCCCTCGTCCACCAGGCGGCGGACCTCGGCGTCGATCACCCGCTGCGTCTCGGGCGAGGCGCTGGACGGGCCCTGGCCGGCGCCCAGGAAGCTCTGCTGCTCGTTGGCGTAGTCGATGTTGCCCAGCTTCTCGGACATGCCGAACTGGGTCACCATCGCCCGGGCGATCTTGGTCACCTGCTGGATGTCCGAGGACGCGCCCGAGGTCACCTTGTCCGGGCCGAAGATCAGCTCCTCGGCCACCTTGCCGCCCATCGCCATGGCGATCTTCGAGCGATACTTGCGGTAGCTGACCGAGAGGTGGTCGCGCTCCGGCAGGCTCAGCACCAGGCCCAGCGCGCGGCCGCGCGGGATGATCGTGGCTTTGTGGATCGGGTCGTGCTCGGGGACGTTGAGGCCGACGATGGCGTGACCGGCCTCGTGATAGGCGGTCAGCTTCTTCTCGTCCTCGGTCATCACCATAGAGCGCCGCTCGGCGCCCATCATGACCTTGTCCTTGGCGTTTTCGAAATCGTCCATGGTGACCAGGCGCTTGCCCAGGCGCGCGGCGGTCAGGGCCGCCTCGTTCACCAGGTTCGCGAGATCCGCGCCCGAGAAGCCCGGCGTGCCGCGGGCGATCACCTTCAGGTCCACGTTCGGCGCCAGCGGCGTCTTGCGGGCGTGGACGTGCAGGATCTTCTCGCGGCCCGCGACGTCGGGGTTGGGCACCACGACCTGGCGGTCGAAGCGGCCGGGGCGCAGCAGCGCGGGGTCGAGCACGTCGGGACGGTTGGTGGCGGCGACCAGGATCACGCCCTCGTTCGCCTCGAACCCGTCCATCTCGACCAGCAGCTGGTTGAGGGTCTGCTCGCGCTCGTCGTTGCCGCCGCCGTAGCCGGCGCCGCGGTGGCGGCCGACGGCGTCGATCTCGTCGATGAACACGATGCACGGCGCGTTCTTCTTCGCCTGCTCGAACATGTCGCGCACGCGGCTGGCGCCGACGCCCACGAACATCTCGACGAAGTCGGAGCCCGAGATGGTGAAGAACGGCACGCCGGCCTCGCCCGCGATGGCGCGCGCCAGCAGGGTTTTACCCGTGCCCGGAGGGCCCACCAGCAGGGCGCCCTTGGGGATCTTGCCGCCGAGGCGGGAGTATTTCTGCGGGTCCTTGAGGAACTCGACGATCTCCTCGAGCTCCTCCTTCGCCTCGTCGATGCCGGCGACGTCGTCGAAGGTGACCTTGCCGGAGCGTTCCGTCAGCAGCTTCGCCTTGGACTTGCCGAAGCCCATGGCGCCGCCGCGGGCGCCGCCCTGCATGCGGTTGAGGAAGAAGATCCAGACGCCGATCAGGATCAGCATCGGCAGCCAGAAGCCCAGCGTCGACAGCAGGCCCGAGGACTGCTGCGGCTCGACCCGGATCTCGACGCCGTGGGTGCGCAGGTCGGGGATGACGTCCGCTCCGCCGGGCTGGATGGTCTGGAACTCGGCCCCGGAGCCGAGGCGGCCCGAGATCCGCTCCCCGTCGATCACGACGGAGGAGACCTGGTCGCTCTCCACCCTCTGGAGGAAGTCCGAGAAGGTGATGCGCTGGCCCTGGTTGCTGCCGCCGCCTTCCTGGAACACGCTGAACAGCGCCACCAGAAGCAGGATCACGACGGCCCAGAAGGCCAGGTTCTTGGCGTTGCCCAAGGCTGATCTCCGATTCGATGCGCGGGGACTGACCCCTCACATAGGTATCACACGGCGACGGTCAACGCGCGAAGGACGCGCGCCGGCGGTCGCCTCGGGAAGCGGGGCGGAGCCGCCGGGTCGCATGACCTTGGGCGTCTACCGCAGAATCCTTTCCAAAAGAAGGTCGCGCAGGGTCGCGTGCGCAAGGGGCGCGACGCCTTGACCGGGGGCGGAGGGCCAGTTCGCCAGCGGCGCGGCCGCCAGGCGGCCCCCGATGCGCAGCGCCGGGGCGCCGGCGCGGGCGTGGCGGGGCGCCCGGCTCCAGGCCTCCGACGGGGTCCAGGCGCCGGCGCGCGCCTCGGCCGAGAGCAGCGCGAGGCCGGTGGCGCCCAG
>CAXGVP010000708.1:0-2691 GCA_964013055.1 uncultured Albimonas sp. | reverse complement strand
GGACGAGTCGCTCTGATCGGCATCAGCGAGAGACGGCTCCGGAGAACAGGCGCTTCGCGAGGCCTGGCCGGCGTCGCGCCACGGGCGCCTGGACCGACGGTCGGAGAGAAGTCAGGCGGCGCAGGCGCAGGCGGCGTCGACGAGGGACTGGCCGCGGGGGTTGAGGAGCAGGCCGGGCCCCATCTTCGTCATCGCGTAGCCGAAGGAGAGCTCGAGGTCGGGGTCGGCGAAGCCGAGGCTGCCGCCGGCGCCGACATGGCCGAAGGCGCGCGGGCCGATCGCGAGGCTGTCGAGACCGCGGGCGCGGTTGTCCATCGCCAGCATGAAGCCGGGGCCGAACCGGGTCGGGATCTTCAGGGTCGCGTCCAGGTGCGTGGCGGAGGTCGCACGGGCGAAGCCGGCGGCGGTCTCCGGGCGCAGGAGGCGGGGGCCGGCCTCGGAGGCCAGCGGGGCGAACATCCCGGCCAGCGCGCGGGCGTTGGCGACGCCGCTGGCCGCCCCGATCTCGGCTGCGCGGCCCTGGGGCGTGTTCACCCCGCCGGACGCCCAGGTCCCGTGGTTGAACAGGAACAGGTTGGGGATCGTGCCCGGCGTCTTCGCCTCGCGCGAGAAGGCGGTCTCGGGCGCGTCCTTGGGGGGGCGGAACAGGATCATCGGGGCGACGCGCGGCTCCTCCGACGCGGGCAGGCCGATGTGGAAGTCGAGGCCCAGCGGCCCGGCGACCTGCTCGGCGAAGACCTGGCCCAGGGACTTGCCGGTCGCGCGGCGGATCATCTCGCCGATGAGAAATCCATAGGTCAGGGCGTGATAGCCGGTGCGCTCGCCCGGGGTCCAGAACGGGGTCTCGGCGGCCAGGCGCTCGACCATCCAGGCGGGGTCGAGCAGGCAGTCGGGCTTCACCGGATCGCGCAGCGCCGGCAGGCCGACGGTGTGGTCGAGCATCATCCGCAGCGTCGCGCCGCCCTTGCCGTTCGCGGCGAACTGCGGCCACAGGTCGGCGGCGGGCGCGTCCAGGTCCAGCAGCCCCTGCTCCACCAGCCGGTGGGCGGCGAGCGCGGTCGCGGCCTTGGTGCAGGAGAACACCACGCAGACCGTGTCCCGCTCCCACGCCCGCCCCGTGGCGGGGTCGGCGAGGCCGCCCCACAGGTCCACCACCGTCTCGCCCCGATGCGTCACGCAGACCGAGGCGCCGACCTCGCCGCGCTCGGCTAAGTTGCGCGCGAAGGCCTCTCGCACCGGCTCGAAGCCGGGGGCGCAATGGCCGTGGACCGTGGGGCGGGGCGCGGCGGCGGCGTCGGTCATGAGATCCTCCCGGGGTCGCCCATGCTCCGGCGGGCCGGGCGTTGGCCCCTGCATAGCCCGCCGCGCGCGCCGCCGGCAACGGATCCGCATCGACCGGCGGAGCCGGGCGCATTATCCCTGTGACGACCGACAGCAGGAGACCGCCCGTGATCACCCATCTCAAGACCGCCCGCTCAGCCGCCGAGCGCCAGGACGACGACGCGAAGGTGCGCGCCTCGGTCGAGGCGACGCTGGCGCAGATCGAGGCGCGCGGCGACGCCGCGGTGCGCGAGCTGTCAGAGACATTCGACAACTACTCCCCGCCCGCCTTCCGCCTCTCGCCCTCCGACATCGAGGGGCTGATGTCGCGCGTCTCGCCCCGCGACATGGAGGACCTGAAGTTCGCGCAGGCCCAGGTGAAGGCCTTCGCGCAGGCGCAGCGGGATTCGATGACCGACATCGAGGTCGAGCCGATCCCCGGCGTGATCCTGGGCCACAAGACCATCCCCGTGCAGTCGGTGGGCTGCTACGTGCCCGGCGGCAAGTTCCCGATGGTGGCCTCGGCGCATATGTCGGTCGCCACCGCCTCGGTCGCCAAGGTGCCGCGGATCATCGCCGCCACGCCCCCCTTCAAGGGCGAGCCGAACCCGGCCGTGATCGCCGCCATGCATCTCGGCGGCGCGCACGAGATCTACGTGCTGGGCGGCATCCAGGCCGTCGGCGCCATGGCGCTGGGGACCGAGACCATCGACCCGGTCCACATGCTCGTCGGCCCCGGCAACGCCTATGTCGCCGAGGCCAAGCGACAGCTGTTCGGGCGGGTGGGCATCGACCTCTTCGCCGGCCCGACCGAGACGCTGGTGATCGCCGACGAGCACGGGGCCGACGCCGAGCTCTGCGCCACCGACCTGCTGGGGCAGGCGGAGCATGGCTACAACTCCCCCTGCGTGCTGATCACCAACTCGCGCAGGCTGGCCGAGGACACGATGGCGGAAATCGACCGCCTGCTGGCGATCCTGCCCACCGCCGAGACCGCCGCCGCCAGCTGGCGCGACTACGGCGAGGTGATCCTGTGCGACAGCTACGACGAGATGCTGGCCGCCGCCGAGGAGGTCGCCTCGGAGCATGTGCAGGTGATGACCGACCGCGACGACTGGTTCCTGGAGAAGATGACCGCCTACGGCGCCCTGTTCCTGGGCGCGCGCACCAACGTGGCCAACGGCGACAAGGTGATCGGGACGAACCACACCCTGCCCACGAAGAAGGCCGGGCGCTACACGGGCGGGCTCTGGGTGGGCAAGTTCCTCAAGACCCACAGCTACCAGAAGGTGCTGACCGACGCGGCGGCGGCGATGATCGGCGAATACGGCTCGCGCCTGTGCATGCTGGAGGGGTTCGTGGCCCATGCCG
>CAXGVP010000707.1:0-2694 GCA_964013055.1 uncultured Albimonas sp. | reverse complement strand
TCCGGGTTCAGGTCGTGACGGACGAGCTTGAATTCCGCCTGGGTCAGGCCCAGCCCGTCGATATAATCCGTTTCACGCCCATAGGGGTTTGGCAGCAGGATCTTGGTCGCGACCTGCTCTATGATACTGTGCGAGATATCCGAGCGCAGCGCATCGGCCGGGCTCTGCGTGCCGAAAACCAGGAAGGCGTTCTGCTTGCGGTAGGTCTTCAGGCCATCCTGGGCAAAGGCGCGGAAAGCGTCATCGCCCAGCGCCTTCCAGAACTCATCGATGTCGATCACCAGTCGGCGACCATCCAGAAGGCCGTCGATGCGATGGAACATGTACATCATGATCGGCGTGCGAACTTCCGGATTGTCGAGGAAGTCGGTCATGTCGAAGCCGAGGAACGGCGCATCGAGCGACAAAGCATCGATCTCGTTGTCGAACACCCAACCCAGCGATCCGCCTCGCGACCATTTCTCAAGCCGAGCGCCGATGCCTTCCGGATCGCGCTGGCCGAGCAGCTGGCGCAGGAGGACCTGCCCGAACGCCTGCAGCTCGCCCGCCAGGGGCTGGAGGGCCACGACGACCTGCAGATCACGCTGGAGGACGCGCTGGTCGCCGAGCCGCCGTTCCTGATCCGCGACGGCGGCGCCATCGCGCCCGGCGCGGACGAGGAGCTCGACGAGGCCCGCGAGCTTCGCGACAAGGGGCGGGGGGTGATCGCTTCCTTGCAGGCCAAATACGCCGAGAAGGCCGGCATCAACGCCCTGAAGATCAAGCACAAGAACGTGCTGGGCTATTTCATCGAGGTCAGCGCGGCCCATGCCGACAAGCTGCTGAATTCGCCCCATTCCGAGGATTTCATCCACCGCCAGACCATGGCCGGCGCGGTGCGCTTCACCACCGTCGAGCTCTCGGACCTCGAGGCGCGGATCCTCAGCGCCGGCTCCCGCGCGCTGGAGGCGGAGAAGCGCATCTTCGAGGCGCTGCGCGAGCAGGCGCTGGCCGAGGCCCCCGCGCTCGCCGCCGCGGCCCGGGCGCTGGCGGAGCTGGACCTCTCGGCCGGCTTCGCGGAGATCGCGGTGGAGCTGGACTGGACCCGCCCGCAGATCGAGCCGGGCCGGGCCTTCGTGATCGAGGGCGGGCGTCATCCGGTGGTCGAGCAGGCCCTGCGACGACAAGGCGAGAGCTTCGTTCCAAACGACTGCGACCTCAGCGCCGATGCGGCCGGGGACGCGCCCGCCCTGCCGGTCTGGCTGCTGACCGGCCCCAACATGGCGGGCAAGTCGACCTACCTTCGCCAGAACGCGCTGATCGCCGCCCTGGCGCAGGCCGGCGCCTATGTCCCGGCCGCCTGCGCGCGCATCGGGGTGGTGGATCAGCTGTTCTCCCGGGTGGGCGCCGCGGACGACCTGGCGCGGGGCCGCTCCACCTTCATGGTCGAGATGGTGGAGACCGCCGCGATCCTGAACCAGGCCGGCCCCGGGGCGCTGGTGATCCTCGACGAGATCGGGCGTGGGACGGCCACCTACGACGGTCTCTCGATCGCCTGGGCGACGCTCGAGCACCTGCATGACGCGAACCGCTGCCGGACGCTGTTCGCCACGCATTATCATGAACTTACGGCGCTCGCCGACCGGCTCAGGGGGCTGCGCTGCGCGACCATGGCGGTGCGCGAATGGCAGGGCGAGGTGATCTTCCTCCATGAGGTCCGGCCAGGCGCCGCCGACCGCTCCTACGGCGTTCAGGTGGCGCGGCTGGCGGGCCTGCCGCCGACCGTCATCGACCGCGCGCGGGAGGTGCTGGACGCGCTGGAGGAAGGCGACCGGCAGGGCGGCGGCAAGGCCCGCGCGCTGGTCGACGACCTGCCCCTGTTCTCGGCCGCGCCGCCGCCGCGCAGGGCGCCGGCGCCGGCCGAGCCCTCGGGGGTCGAGGCGCGCCTCGGGGCGATCTCGCCCGACGAGATGACGCCTCGGGAGGCGCTCGACCTGGTCTACGAACTCGCGGCCATGCTGCGCCGCGGCGAGGCCGGGGACTAGGTGGAAAACCCCGTCGCGGACGGCCTTCGGGCGGCTCGCGGCGGGTTGACATCCGCCCGCCGCACGGTGTTGTGGGGGGCGTCGCGAACGACGATCACGGACCAAAACAGCGGAGGGCGTTTCGTGAAGAAAGATGAACTGGTGACCGCGCTGGCGGAAGCGAGCGGCGAGACCAAGGCCTCGGTGACGGCGGTGCTCGGCGCGCTGGGCGGCGTCTCGGAGTCCGCGCTCAAGGGCGGCAAGTCGGTGACCCTGCCGGGCGTCGGCAAGCTCGAGGCGGTCGAGAAGCCCGCGCGCGAAGTGCGCAACCCCCAGACCGGCGAGAAGAAGATGGCCGAGGCGCACACCGCGCCGAAGTTCAAGTTCTCGACGACCTTCAAGTCCGCGATCCGGGGCTGACCCCGGATCCATCGGCGGACGCGTCCCCGGCCCGGGTGGGGGCCGGGACCGTCTCCGCCGAGGGGACGGCCTGGGCCTCCGCGGGGGCTTCGGGCCGGGTCCACAGGAACAGCGCCACGCAGGCGAGCGTCGCCGCCTGCAGGCCGACCCCCCACCAGGCCACGCCCATCGCGGCGGTGGCGGCCACGGCTCCGGCCATCACGACCGAGGCCATCCACTTGGCGCGCCGGCGGATGACCCCATGCGCCTGCCAGTCGACGATCGGCGGCCC
>CAXGVP010000706.1:0-2695 GCA_964013055.1 uncultured Albimonas sp. | reverse complement strand
AAGTCGCCCAGCACATGCCCCTCGCCCGGCAGCGTCCAGGCGAGGTCGTGGTGGGAGCCGGTCCAGGCCTCGGCCTCGCCCGCGTGGCAGCCCGCGCAGGTCGCCGAGCCGACGTAGCCCGCCGCCCCGGGCGCCTGCCCGGCGGCGGACTGGGCCGCGGCCGGGCCCGTCGAGCACAGGGCGGCCGCGAGGGCGAGGATCGGGAACGCGAGGCGACGCATCGGCGGGCTCCGGACAGGGGCGCGGCCGGGACGGCCGGGACGCGGGCGGGCGGGCCGCGGCCCGCCCCCGCCTGCAGGCTTACCGCGCGGCGTACGAACCGGGCAACGGCGCAGGGGCGCGGCCGCGGGAAAATCCCCCGCGGCCGGGTCCGGACGGGACGCGCCTCAGAACAGGAAGTCGGCGGCGGAGAGGTCGTCGGCGTCGACGTCGTCCAGCTTCACCGCGACGTTGCGGAACGAGACGATCGCGTCCTTGCCCTTCTGCTCGATGTCGAGCTGGCCGAAGCGCCCGGCGCCGCGGCCGATCTCGATCAGGTCCTGGCCGGGCTTGAAGTCGAAGATCACGTCCCGGCCGTCGCCCTTCGAGAGGTGGAAGACGTCGGCGCCGCCGCCGCCCCACATCCTGTCGTTCCCCTTGCCGCCGTCGAGCGCGTCGTCCCCCGCGCCGCCCCACAGCCTGTCCTTGCCGCCGTCGCCGTGCAGGTCGTCGTCGCCCGCGTCGCCCTTGAGCTTGTCGTCCCCGCCCTGGCCCTTGAGCACATCGTCCCCGCCGCGGCCCTTCGCCTTGTCGTCCCCGCGCCGCAGCAGCAGGTTGTCGGACCCCGAGGTGCCGCGGATCACGTCGTCGCCGTTGGTCGGAAGCTCGGAGGCCACCGCCACCGCCGCCGCGGTCGAGGAGACGCCCACCTCCCGCGGCTCGGTCTCCAGCGTGCGGGCGGAGGTGAGGCGGATGGCGATCTGCTCGGCCCCCTCCAGCCTGTCGTCGCGCGCGAGGCCGACGGTGACGGTCGCGATGTCGCCGCCGGTGGTCGAGAAGGCGACCGTGCCCGAGGTGGGGCCGTCGAAATCCTCCTCCGGCGTCAGCACGCTGGGGACCACCTCCCACGCCACTTCGTAGATGCCGTCGTCGATGGAGTGGCGCTGGATGGCGAAGGTGTAGCCCTGGCCCTCGCGGATCTCGGCCCCGTCTTCGGCGGTGACGGTGAACCAGGCGTCGAGCTGGGTGACGGCGCCCGCTTCCACGCCGGAAAGCCCGTCCGAGAGCCGGGCGCCGCGGGAGCTGGTGGTGGTGTAGCCCGTCGGCCCCTGGGAGCCCGAGCCCCAGCGGATGAACGCCCAGGACACGCCCCCGCGCCCGCCGGACCCGCCGGAGCCGCCGGCGGCGGCGCTCAGCCCCGCGGTCTGGGCGGTGGCGTGCTGATCGTCCGAGACGATGGCGAGCCCCGAGACCTCGCCCCCCAGGTTCAGCACGCCGAACGCGCCCTCGCCGTGCTGGCCCTGGAAGCCGCCGGGGCCGCCGCGGCCGCCGTCGCCGCCCTTGGTGGGGTCGTAGAGGCCCTTGGAGTCGCCCCCCTCGCCACCCGTGCCGCCGGTTCCGCCCTTGCCGCCCTTGCCGCCGGTTCCCGCGAGCACGACGTTGGTGTCGTCGAAGACCACGGTGTCGAGCGCCAGCACCCCCTTGTTGATCACCACGCCCGCGTCGCCGCCGTCGCCGCCCGTACCGCCGCGGTAGCCGGTGGTCCCGTTGGTCGCCGTCACGCTGTCGCCGGCCTTGGGCGGCGTCGCGGGCTTGGAGGAGGGGGTGGAGCCGGTGGCGCCGTCGCCGGCGTGAGCCTCGTTGTAGGAGAAGCGCACGTCGCGCAGGGTCAGGTCGCCCTCGGTGTAGATCGAGCCGGCGGCGTCGCCGCCGGTTCCGGCGTCGTCGTAGCCCTCGACGAACTCGATCCCCTCGATGGTCACCACCGACTGCGCGGTGATGGTCAGGTGGCGCGTCGCGAACTGGCCGGAGAGGACCACGTCGGGGAGGTGGTCGCCGTCGGCGTCGCCCTCGAGGGTCACGGCGCCGGCGTCGTCGATGGTGAGGACCGCGTGCAGGTCGATCCGGGTCACGTCGGCGGCGAAGCGGATGATGTCGTCGCCCTCGGCCTCGGCGGCCGCGGCCAGCGCGCCGCGCAGGGTCAGCGCCTCGGGGTCGTCGAAATCCTCGAGGTTCGACGAGCTGCTGGCGACGATGAAAACGGCCATCCCAATCCCTTCCTCGACCCCCGGTCGAGCCATGCGCGGACCGGCCCCGCGACGCCTGCCGCGAGCGATCCCGCCATGGCCGTCTCGGACGTCGGCCTGGTCTCCCCGGACCCTGCGTAGCGGTGGGCCTCCGCTACGGCAACCCCGATGGCGACGATCAGGATCAATTCGCTTTGTCGTTGCGTAAGGTTCGTGTTAACCGGGGGCCGCTGCGTCGGGGGGCACGAAACCGGCACGAAATCCGTTTGTCTGGGGGGCGCTCCGCGCATGTTCGATTTCATCAAGAAGGCCGGTTCGGCCATCGTGACCGGCGTCAAGAAGATCGTCGGCGTGGTCTCGGACACCGTCTCCGGCGCCGCGGACGCCATCGAGAGCGGCGCGAAGGCGGTCGCCCAGGCCGTCAAGGACGCCGCCGACGCCGCCCAGGCCGCCGCCGCCGACGCGGTGGG
>CAXGVP010000705.1:0-2697 GCA_964013055.1 uncultured Albimonas sp. | reverse complement strand
CAGCCGCGCCGGCGCGGGGGGGCGGGTCGAGCGGACGCGGGCCTCGATCTCCCAGCCGCCCGCAGGCGCGTCGGCGAGGGGCGCGTCGCCCAGCCAGTTGATCTCCTGCAACGGGATCCGGCGCACGCCGAGCGCCTCCCGAGGGCCGACGACGACCCGCCGGGTCTCGGGGTCGAGGCGAATCACATGCAGCGGCTCGCCGGTGGCGACGCCCAGGCCCCGGCGCTGGCCGACGGTGAAGCGCAGCAGACCCGCGTGCTCCCCCAGCACCCGGCCGTCGAGATGCACGATCTCTCCCGGCTCGGCGGCGCCGGGGCGCAGCTTCTCGATCACCGAGGCGTAGTCGCCGTTCGGCACGAAGCAGATGTCCTGCGAATCGGGCTTGTCGGCGACGCCCAGCCCGAACTCGGCCGCCAGCGCCCGGGTCTGGGCCTTGGAGCCGAAGCCGCCCAGCGGGAAGCGGAGATAGTCCAGCTGCTCGCGCGTGGTGGCGAAGAGGAAATAGGACTGGTCGCGCGCGGGATCGGCGCCGCGGTGCAGCTCGGGTCCGTGGGGGCCCTCGATCCGCTGCACGTAGTGGCCGGTGGCGAGGCAGTCGGCGTCGAGCTCTCGCGCCGTCTCCAGCAGGTCGCGGAACTTCACCCGCTCGTTGCAGCGCACGCAGGGAATCGGCGTGGCGCCGGCGAGGTAGCTGTCGGCGAAGTCGTCGATCACCGCCTCTCGGAAGCGCGATTCGTAGTCGAGGACGTAGTGCGGGAAGCCCATCGCCTCGGCCACGCGGCGGGCGTCATGGATGTCGCGGCCCGCGCAGCAGGCCCCTTTCTTCGCCAGCGCCGCGCCGTGGTCGTAGAGCTGCAGCGTCACGCCGACCACGTCGTAGCCGTCGCGCGCCAGCATCGCCGCCACGACCGAGCTGTCGACCCCCCCCGACATCGCCGCGACCACGCGCACGTCGCCCGCCGGGCGATCGAAGCCCAGCGGAGTCGGGGCGGAAACGGGGGCGTGAAGGGTCATCGCGGGGCCTCCTGTGCAAGGCCCGCAGATACGCGCGAGCGGAGATAGGAACAACCCGAACTATAGAGTTTCGGGGGTTTACCTTCGTGAAATCGGCTCCGGCTAGCTTCAGCCCCGGGTGAGTGAACTGCTTGTGGAGCGAGAAAATGCGTACCGAAACCAGCATCCGTCCGGATTCCGTCGTCGGCCCCGATGGCATGCGCATCACGCGTGCCGATCTGCCGAGCCCTTCGACCCGTCGCTGGGTCGCCCGGCGCAAGGCGGCGGTGGTCGCAGCCGTAAAGGGCGGCCTGATCACCGCCGAGGAAGCGCGCAACACCTGGCAGTTGTCGGAGGAAGAGCTCGACGGCTGGCTCGAAGCGGTTTCCCGCCACGGGATCAACGCGTTGCGCACCACCGCGCTGCAGCGCTACCGCTCGACGCGGGGATGAACGCTCAACCGAAAGGTGAATGAACCGTGACAATTCCGCTTAACTCGCGTTAAGGTGGTAACAGAGCGTTTACCTTTCTAACGCAGGGTCAGTGAACGCACTCATTCCTGCACGGAGGAGCGTACATGCGCGTCCTACTGATCGAAGACGATCCGGCCACGGCGCAGAGCATCGAGCTGATGCTCCGCAATGCGAACCTGAACGTCTATGCGACGGACCTTGGCGAGGAAGGCATCGACCTCGCCAAGCTCTACGATTACGACCTGATCCTGCTGGACCTGAACCTGCCGGACATGACCGGGTACGACGTGTTGAAGAAGCTTCGGGTTGCGAAGATCGACACGCCGATCCTGATCCTGACGGGGTTCGACGACACCGAGCACAAGATCAAGGGCTTCGGCTTCGGCGCCGACGACTACCTCACCAAGCCCTTCAACCGGGACGAGCTGATCGCGCGGATCCACGCGATCGTGCGCCGCTCGAAGGGACATGCCCAGTCGATCATCGAGACGGGCAAGATCAAGGTGAACCTCGACGCCAAGACGGTGGAGGTCGACGGGCATCCCGTCCACCTCACGGGCAAGGAGTACCAGATCCTGGAACTTCTGAGCCTGCGCAAGGGCACCACGCTGACCAAGGAGATGTTCCTCAACCATCTCTACGGCGGCATGGACGAGCCCGAGCTGAAGATCATCGACGTCTTCATCTGCAAGCTGCGCAAGAAGCTGTCCGGCGCGACCGGCGGCGACAACTACATCGAGACGGTCTGGGGCCGCGGCTACGTGCTGCGCGACCCGACGCCGATGGCCGAGCCGCTCCAGGCGGCCGAGGTCGGCTGAGGGCGACGCTGCGTCGGCCCCCGGGGGGAGAAGCCCTCCGGTCCGGCGGAGCTTGACGGGCGGTTGGCCGGCCGTACATGACGAGCGTTCCGAAACCGGGAGGATCGCATGTCGGCCGAAAACGTGCAGGACGCCGAACCCAACCCGAAGCCCCGCACCGACGCGAGCGGCGAATCCGGCGCCGGCCCCAGGGCCGGCGCCGATCCCGTTTCCGATGGCCCCGATCCCGAAGGCGCCGCGGATGCAGCCGCCGCCGAGGTTGCCGAGGACGCCGCTCCCGGGCGCGAGCGGGGCGAGGGGCTGGACCTCGAGGACGGCGCCCATGCCGCCACGCCCGTGGCCGAGCTGGACGAGGCCGCCGCGCGGTCGGAGCTGGCGCGGCTCGCGGACCTGCGCGGCCAGCCCGTCGCCAT
>CAXGVP010000704.1:0-2711 GCA_964013055.1 uncultured Albimonas sp. | reverse complement strand
GCCCGGAAGCGACCGGGCGCCGGCGGGGCCGCAGAGGCGCCGCTCCCGGCCATGGCGGGAGGCGGCGGGTCCTGCGGGCGCCCTCGCCCTCAGCCGTCCTGCGGAGGCCGGTTCTCGGGTCGGCGCAGGTAGAAGGCCGAGGCCTTCCAGTCCATCACCTGCTCGTCGCGCTGGTTGAAGACGTGGTAGTGGAAGTGGCACACGCCCATGTGCGGCTTCGACTTCAGCACGCGCGCGTCGGTCACCTCGCACTCCATGCGGATGGTGTCGCCCGGGCGCACCGGGAGCATCCAGCGAAGGCTCTCCATCCCGCCCGAGCCCTGGCCCGCGGGATACATGAAGTTGGTCGCGTGCAGCAGGCGGAACGCGGTCAGCATGGTGTGGAAGCCCGAGGCCGCCAGCCCGCCGAACATCGTCTCCTTCGCCGCTTCCACGTCGATGTGGAAGGGCTGCGGGTCCCAGCGCATCGCGAACTCGATGATCTGGCCCTCGGTCATCGTGGCGCCGGCGGTCTTGATGACCGTGCCGGGGGTCAGGTCCTCGAACCAGACGGGGGGGCGGATGTCGGTCATGCGGCGGCCTTCGCCTCGCGCTGGAAGAACAGCAGGTCGAGCTCGGGCGCGGTCCCCGTCAGTCGGGTCAGGATCATGTGGCATTGCCCCCTGTGGTGGGTCTGGTGGTTGAACAGGTGCGCCAGCGCCTCGGCCAGCGGCTGCACGATCGGCTCGGGGCGCGAGACGCGGGAATAGGCGATCTCGCCCGCCAGGATGTCCGACTCGCGCAGGGTCTCGATCCCCTCGACGATGTCGGCGTCCAGCGCCTCGCGCGCGGCGCGCAGGTCGGCGAAAGGCTCGTGAGCGATGTGGTCGAGCGCCCACTTCGGCCCCGGAATGCCGCGGATCCGCGCCATCCAGATCACGTCGGTGACCAGCAGGTGATTGAGCGTGGCGTGCAGCGAGCCGAAGAACGCCCCCTCGTCGGCGCGCAGCTGGGCGTCGCTCAGCCCTGCCGCGGCGTCGTAGAGGCGACGATTCGCCCACGCGTTGTATCGGGCGAAGCCCGCGAAATGCGCTTTCATGGTCCAGTCTCCCATGCTACCGAGCGCGCGCCTTTTGCGGGGCCGGCGCGCAGGCGCGGCCCCCCCAGAAAACCTGATCGACACCCCGATCTCCTGACGAGAGGACCACCCATGGCCGTCGAGCGCACGCTGTCCATCATCAAGCCGGACGCGACCGCCCGCAACCTCACGGGCGCGATCAACAAGATGTTCGAGGACGCCGGCCTCCGCATCGTCGCCCAGAAGCGGATCCAGCTGACCCCGGCCCAGGCCGGCCAGTTCTACGCCGTCCACGCCGAGCGCCCCTTCTACGGCGAGCTCTGCGACTTCATGGCCTCCGCCCCGGTGGTCGTGCAGGTGCTCGAGGGCGAGGGCGCGGTCGCGCGCAACCGCGAAGTGATGGGCGCCACCAACCCCGCCGAAGCCGCCGAGGGCACCGTGCGCAAGGCCTTCGCGCTGTCGATCGGCGAGAACTCGGTCCACGGCTCCGACTCGGCCGAGAACGCGGCGATCGAGATCGCCTTCTTCTTCTCGGGCCTCGAGCTGGTCGGCTGATCGCCGCCCGCCGCCGGGTCACGGGCGGCCCGGAACGATACGACACGGCCCGCGCCCCGGCGCGGGCCGTCTGCGTTTTCCCCTTCCGCGGTCGGACCGGGGGCTCCTCGCCCGCTCGAGATCCGCGCGCCGCGCGCCGGGCCCGGCGGGATGCGGCGCACGGCGCGGGGCGGGGCGGTTTGCTTTTGCTTTCCATGCGTTGACCTCGGCGCCCACCGCCCGGACAGTGCCCGGGGCGATTCATGAGGGGGAACCTGCCGATGATCTTCGACGCATCCACGCGCGCGCGCCGCATCGGCGCGGCGCTGGCGCTGGCGCTGCTGGCGGCAGGCTGTTCGGACCCGGCCCCCTCGATCCTGGGCGCCACGCCCCCGCCGATGGGCGCGGCCGACCTGCCGCCCGCCGCCGTCGGCCTCGCGCTGGGCGAGGAGGGGATGCGCGGCGTCTCCGAGGCGCCCACGCAGCGGGGCCTGGCCGACTATTTCGCCCGCAACGTCCCGCAGTGGCGCGGCGGCGCGCCCTCGGGCGCCGACGACCTGCGGCTGCTCTGCGACATCGACCAGGAGGGGATGAGCAACTGCTCCCCCACGCTGGCGCGCTGCGAGCTGCTCCACGACGGCGCGGTGATCGAGCGCTTCGAGACCCGCCGCGAAACCGAGACCTGCATGATGGGCGGCGACGTCGACGCCTATCGCGCGCAGGCCTACAACGACGGCGTGGCGCTGGGCGAGGAGCTCGCCCGCCGCGTGCGCCGCGACCCCGAGCTGATGGCCGCCCTGCAGGCCGCGGCGGACGCCGAGGCGCTGGCCGAGGCCAGCCGCTCGGGCGACCGCGAGACGCTGGAGCGGATCCGCGACACCCGCCCCGGGACCGACGACGCGCTCGCCGCCGAGGCCGCGCTCGCCCGCCTCGACCGGCAGGAGGCCGACGCCCGCCAGGAGGCCGAGCGCCTCGCCGCCGAGCAGGCCGAGACCGAGGCCGCCGCGGCCCGTGCCGAAGCCGCCGCCCAGGCGCAGGCCCCCGCCGCGCCCGCTCCGGCCCAGGCCCGGCAGGCGGAGACGGTCGCCCCCGCCCCCACCCCCGCCGCGCCAGAGCCCGA
>CAXGVP010000703.1:0-2718 GCA_964013055.1 uncultured Albimonas sp. | reverse complement strand
CTTGACCGGCGGGGGCGAGTCGCTCAGGCAGGCCAGAAGCGATGGACGGCTCCGGGGAACAGGCGCGGGGCTTGTTCCCTGGTGAGTCAGGAGCCCCGCCGGAGGCTCCCGCCCTCCCGCCAGCCAGGCGCCCCGCCAGCCACGCGCCAAAGCCCGCCCGCAGGGCGCCTCCGGGCCCGAGAGCCCGCGCTCAGATCTTCTGGTCGTACTCGCCGACGGTCGGCTCGGTGCGGATGATCGCGTCGAGATCCTCGAAAATCGCCCGCATTTCGGCCTCGGACTCGGGGCTCTCGCAAACGACCACCAGGTTGGGCGTGTTGGACGAGGCCCGCACCAGCCCCCAGGCGCCGTTCTCCAGCATCAGCCGGGCGCCGTTGACGGTGATCGCCTCGACGATCCTGCGCCCGGCCAGCGTCTCGCCCGCCTCGGCCATCGCGGTCAGCTTCGCGGCCAGCCGGTCGATGACCCCGTATTTCTCCCCGTCCGGGCAGAACGGCGACATGGTCGGCGTCGACCAGGTCTTGGGCAGCGCGTGCTTGAGGTCGGACATCGACTTCGAGGGATTGCGGTCGAGCGCCTTGCAGATCTCCACCGCCACCCGCATGCCGCAGTCGTAGCCGCGCCCGATCGGCTCGGCGAGGAAGTAGTGGCCCGACTTCTCGAACCCGGCCAGCGCCCCCAGCTCCTTCACCCGCCGCTTCATGTGGCTGTGGCCGGTCTTCCAGTAATCCGCCTTGATCCCGTGCTTCTGCAGTTCGGGGTCCGAGGCGAAGAGCCCGGTCGACTTCACGTCCGCCACGAAGGTCGCGCCCGGGAACATCGGCGCGAGGTCGCGCGCCAGGATCACCCCCACCTTGTCGGCGAAGATCTCGTCGCCCTCGTCGTCCACCACGCCGCAGCGGTCGCCGTCGCCGTCGAAGCCCAGAGCGATGTCCGCCCCCGACTCCTTCACCGCCCGCGACATGTCATGGAGCATCTCCATCGCCTCGGGGTTCGGGTTGTAGTTCGGAAACGTGTAGTCCAGCTCGCAGTGCAGCGGCACGACCTCGGCCCCGATCCGCGCCAGCAGCTCCGGCCCGAAATGCGAGGCGGTGCCGTTCCCGCAGGCGCAGACCACCTTGAGGGGACGGCTCAGCCTGAAGTCCCCCACCAGGTCGTCGAGATAGGCCTCGCGCACCCCGTCGACCCGCTTGATCGAGCCGCCGGGCCGCTCCACCCCCTCGCCGTTCAGCACGATCGCCTTCAGCCTGGCCATCTCGTCCGGCCCATGGGTCAGGGGCCGGTGAAAGCCCATCTTCACCCCGGTCCAGCCGTTGGGATTGTGCGAGGCCGTCACCATCGCCACCGCCGCATCCAGGTGAAACTGGGCGAAATAGGCCATCGGCGAGACCGCCGGCCCGATGTCCAGCACCTCGATCCCCGCCTGCATCAGCCCCAGCATCAGCGCGTTCTTGATGCTCAGCGAATAGGCGCGGTAGTCGTTGCCCACCGCGATGCGCGGGGGCACGCCCGCCTCGTGCATCTGCGTGCCCAGGCCCAGTCCCAGCGCGGTCATGCCGGGCAGGTTGATCTCCTCGGGGAAGCGCCAGCGGGCGTCGTATTCGCGGAAGCCCGTGGGCACGATCATCGGCTCGCGCAGCTCGTCCCAGGTGTTGGCGGCGACGGCGGGAAGCGGCTTGGGCATCTGTGGCTCCGGCGTTCTTCGGGGCTTGCGCGCGGCGGTCGACCCCGCGCGAGGCATTTTATGGCCCGCCCGCCCCGGCTTTGCGAGCGTCGATGCGGCGCCGCGGCAAGGCGCCCGGGGGGCGTTCATCGTTTCCTCATCGGCAACGCGCTCAAACGCCGCCCCGCGTCACCCGGCGCGCTGGACGCGGCTGCGTTTCGTGGTAGAAGCCGTGCGAAGGCAGCAGACCGAGGCGGCGATGATCGACACGCTCAAGAGCATCTTCACCTGGTGGAACGGCGCGCCCCTGACCACGCGCCTGTCCGTCACCAAGCAGAAGAAGGTGGGCGAGGACGAACTCGGCAACACCTACTGGCAGACCGCCGACGGCAAGCGCCGCTGGGTGCTCTACAAGGGCGAGGCCGACGCCTCGCTGGTGCCGCCGGACTGGCACGGCTGGATCCACTTCACCTGGGACGAGCCGCCGACCGAGAAGCCCCTGCCCCGCAAGAGCTGGGAGAAGCCCCACCGGCCGAACCTCACCGGCACCGAGGCCGCCTACCACCCTCCCGGCTCCGTCCTGACCCCCGCCACGCGCCCCCGCGTCGCCGGCGACTACGAGGCCTGGTCGCCCGAGTAAGGCGCCGCCCGAAGACACGCCCTGACCAGGCGGCCCCCCGGGGCCGCCTTTTTCGTGACCGCGCCGAGCCCAGCCCCCCGTCGAGCCTCGCCTCCGCGCGCCCACGCCCGCCCCGCGCCGCGCGCGAGCCCGATCCACAGGCGCAGCGCCCGACGCGGCGCTTCCCCGGCCCGCTCCCGGACCCTCAGGTCCGTCGAAGCCCCGCCGCCCGCCCCGGGCGCGCCTCGCCCCCCGCACCCACGCCCACCCCGCGCCGCGCGCGAGCCCGATCCACAGGCGCAGCGCCCGACGCGGCGCTCCCCCGGCCCGGTCCCGGACCCTCAGGTCCGTCGAAGCCCAACCGCCCGCCCCGGGCGCGCCTCGCCCCCCCGCGTCCACGCCCACCCCGCGCCGCGCGCGAGCCCGACCCACAGTC
>CAXGVP010000702.1:0-2728 GCA_964013055.1 uncultured Albimonas sp. | reverse complement strand
CGAGCCGATCTCCGAGAGCGCCGCCGCCGAGGAGGCCGCCAAGCCCCGCCGCCCCGAGGCCCCCTCGCGCGCCGTGCCCCTGATCCGCAAGGCGATGGAGGGGATGACGGACGAGGACGGCTGGGTCTCGCTGGGGGTGATCGGCCAGCGGATCGGCGCGCTGGCCCCGGATTTCGACAGCCGCACCTACGGTTCGTCGAAGCTCTCGGACCTGATCCGGCGGGCGGGGGCCTTCGACATGAAGAAGGACGACGCCAACCACGTTCGGGTCCGCTTCAAGGCGAACGGCGCGAAGCCCAAGACCCGCCGCAAGAAGGACGAGTCGGCCGAGTCCTGAGCCGCCCCCCGGCCCTCGGCGCCCCGTCCGTCGGCCTCCCGTCCCTCGGCGCCCCGTCCCTCGTCGCCCAGTCCCTCGTCGCCCAGTCCCTCGGCGCCCCGTCCCTCCGCCCGTCCCTCAGCCCCTCGCGGCGCGCGCGGCCCGGCCTCGCCCGCCGCGTCGTCGTCCCTCGCCGCTCCCTCCCGCCGCCTGCCCCGCGCGCCGGCGCGACGCCGGCCTCGGGCCCGGAGCGCCTGTTCTTCGGAGCCGTCTCTCGCTGATGCCGATCAGAGCGACTCGCCCGCCGGGGTCAGGGATCGCGGCACGCGACCCCCGGAGGGGGCTTGTCCTTGACCCCGGCGGGCGAGTCGCTCAGGCATCTTCAGCGAGAGGCGGATCCGAAGGACAGGCGCGGCCCTGTTCTTTGGTGGGTCAGGAGCGTCCTCCCCCCTCGCCGTCCCTCCCGCGCCTCATCTTCGCCCTGCGGCTCCGCCACGGTTGACCGCTGCGCCGCCCCGCGCCTTACTCCCCCCGCCGTCGGACCAGGCGTCCGATCGCGACCGAACGCCCAGCCGGAGACCCAGATGACCCCGACGACCGTGAAGACCTCGCCGATCCCCGGCCAGAAGCCGGGCACCTCCGGCCTGCGCGCCCGGACCCGGACCTTCATGGGGCCGCACTACCTCGAGAATTTCGTGCAGTCGGTCTTCGACGCGCTGGGCGGGATCGACGGGCGCACCCTGGTGCTGGGCGGCGACGGGCGGTATTTCGGCCGCGAGGCCTCGGCGACGATCCTCAAGATGGCCGCCGCCAACGGGGCCGCGAAGGTGGTCGTCGGGCGCGGCGGGCTGCTGTCCACGCCCGCGGCCTCGGCCGTGATCCGCACCCTGAAGGCGGACGGGGGGCTGATCCTGTCGGCCTCGCACAACCCGGGCGGCGAGGACGGCGACTTCGGCGTGAAATACAACATCGCCGCCGGCGGCCCCGCGCCCGAGAGCATCACCAACGCCATCCACGCCCGCACCGAGACCATCGAGGAATACCGCACCCTCGACGTCCCCGACCCGGACCTCGAGACCGTCGGGACCCTGACCCTGGGCGGCATGACGGTCGAGGTCATCGACCCGGTGAAGATCCACGCCGACCTGCTCGAGAGCCTCTTCGACTTCCCCGCGATCCGCGAGATGATCGCCCACGGCTTCACCCTGCGCTTCGACGCCATGCACGCCGCCACCGGCCCCTACGCGGTCGAGGTGCTGGAGAACCGGCTCGGCGCCCCTGTCGGCACGGTGATGAACGCCACCCCCCTGCCCGACTTCGGCGGCGGCCACCCCGACCCGAACCCGGCGCACGCCCACGACCTGTGGAACCTGATGACCGGGCCGGCGTCGCCCGACTTCGGCGCGGCCTCGGACGGCGACGGCGACCGCAACATGATCCTGGGGCGCGGGGTCTACGTCTCGCCCTCCGACAGCCTCGCGGTGCTGGCCGCGAACGCGCATCTGGCGCCGGGCTACTCGGCCGGGCTGAAGGGCATCGCCCGCTCGATGCCCACCTCGCGCGCCGCCGACCGGGTGGCGCAGGCGCTGGGGATCGAGCTGCACGAGACCCCCACCGGCTGGAAGTTCTTCGGAACGCTCCTCGACGCCGGCCGCGCCACGATCTGCGGGGAGGAAAGCTTCGGAACCGGCTCCGACCATGTGCGCGAGAAGGACGGGCTGTGGGCGGTCCTGCTGTGGCTCAACATCCTGGCCGTGCGGAAGATCTCCGTGCAGGAGATCCTCGAGGACCACTGGGCCCGCTTCGGCCGCGACGTCTACACCCGCCATGACTACGAGGCGATCGACAAGGCGGCGGCGGAGACGCTGATGGACGACCTGCGCGCGAAGCTGCCCTCGCTTCCCGGCCAGAGCGCCGGCGCGCTGACCGTCGAGACGGCGGACGATTTTTCCTACACCGACCCGATCTCGGGCGACGTGGCGACCAGGCAGGGCATCCGCATCCTGTTCGCCCAGGACGCCCGGCTGGTGCTGCGCCTGTCGGGCACCGGCACCGAGGGCGCCACGCTGCGCGTCTACATGGAGCGTCGCCTCTCCGACCCCGCCGAGGCCGCCCACGCCGACCCCCAGGTGGCCCTCGCGCAGGTGATCGAGGCCGCCGAGGCGCTGGCCGGCATCCGCGCCCGCACCGGCCGCGAGGGTCCGGACGTGGCCACCTGAGGCTGGGCGGACCCTGCGCCGGCGCCTGGCGATCACGTCGCTCCTGAGGGCGGACTACGACGCGGCGCTGGCCGTCTTCGCGGGCAAGCTGGGCTTCGAGGTGGTGGTGGACGCGCCCTCCACCTCCGACGCCGCCCCCGACCGTGCCAGGCGCTGGCCGGTGATCGCGCCCCCCGGCGCGGGCGCCGAGGGC
>CAXGVP010000701.1:0-2736 GCA_964013055.1 uncultured Albimonas sp. | reverse complement strand
CCGCCGGCGCGGGCGGGGCGGTGCGCGACGACCGGCTGTGCCTGCGCATGATCGGCGCGATCGAGCGGCGCGACCAGGACGGCGACGCCTCGGGCGCCTTCGGCTACGACGGCTCGGTCTGGACGACCGGCGTCGCCGGCCAGGCGGCGGTCGCGCCGGGCTGGGTGCTGGGCGCCTCGCTGGGCTACGAGGGCGCCGACTACTCCGGCGACACCGGGACCTCGGCCGAGGGCGGGACCGGGTTCCTCGCGGCGGCGGCGCGCCACGAGATCGGGCCCTGGGGCCTGTCGGCGGCCGTCGGCGGCAGCTGGGGCGCCTTCGACATCTCGCGCAGCCTCGCCGGGGCCACGGCGACGGCCGAGACCGAGATCTGGAGCCTCGAGGGGCGCCTGCATGCGGACTGGACCATGCCGCTGCCCCATGGCTGGCTGCGCCCGTCGCTGGACCTCGACGTCGTGCACTCCGCCGCCGGCGGCTATGTCGAGCGTGGGGCGGGCGCGCTGAACCTGGCCCTGTCGTCGAGCAGCGAGACCGCGGTGATGCTCACCCCGGCGCTGGAGATCGGGGGCGAGACGCCGCTCACGCCCGAGTCGACGCTGCGGGCCTGGGTGCGGGTGGGGGCGACGCTGTCCACGCTCGACGGCTACAGGGCGGACGGCCGGCTGGCCTCGGCGGCGCCCGGCTCGGCTCGTTCGAGACGGAGGTCGCGGCGCCCGACGCCACCGCCCGGCTGAGCGCCGGGCTCGCGGTGATCTCGACCGAGGCGATGTCGCTTGCGGCGGCCTACGAGGGCTCCTTCGCGGACGGCTACGCGGCCCATGGCGGCAGCCTGCGGCTGACCCTGCGGTTCTGAGGGGCGGGCTCCGCCCCTTCCTTCCGCCCCCCTGCCCGGCCTGCCCGCGCAGGGGGGCGTGCGGCGCCGCCGGACCGGCGGCGCGCCCGCCCCCGCCCGATCCGCTCGCGGCCGGGGCACGCCTCTCTCATGCGGAAGCGAGCCGGTGCGCCCGGGATCCCCGGCGCCCCTGCGCAGGGCGAAGGTGCGCGCCGGGAGGCTCGCGACGGCCGGCCCCACCACGCCCCGCCTCTCCCACGCCGGCCCTGCCGCCGCGGTGCGAACGCCCGGCCGGCCCCCATGCCGGCCGACGGGTCCGGGTGGCGGGCCGGGCTGTCGGACCGCGCGGAATCGCCGCCCAACCGCCGAGCCCGCTCGTCCGCAGGGCGCCTCGGACAGGGCCCTGGACTCCCGTCGGCAATAGATTGACCGACCGGCCGGTTTTAAATAACCTCCCTCCTGCGACGACGGCTCGGACAGGAGACGGGGACGGCGATGACGACGATAGCGAGACGCGGCGCCCGGCCGCCCGGCCGGCGGCGACCGCCGGGGAGCGATCATGGCGCTGGATGATCCGGCCTGGCGGGGCGAGGGGCTGGCCGGGCGGCTGGGCGGCTTCCTGCAGGCGCGCCTCGGCGCGCCGGTCGAGGTCGCGGACCTGCACCGCTTCACCGCGGGCCTCTCGTGGGCCACGATCAGCTTCACGCTGCGGCGGCCCGACGCGCCGGACCGGGCGCTGATCCTGCGGATCGGCGACCCCAACGGCCTGCTCGCCCCCTATTCGGCCCGGCCCGAGCACCTGGCCCTGACCTCGCTCGCCGGGATCCCGGAGCTTCCGGCGGCGACCTCGCTGTGGTGGAGCGACGACCTCGGCGTGCTCGGCGCGCCGTTCATCGTCACGACCCGGCTGGAGGGGCGCACCCCGATGCCGATCTGGCCCGGCGCCGCCGCCGGCGCGGCGGAGGAGGAGGACGGCCCGCGCATTCTCGACGACTTCGCCGCCGGCCTCGCCGCGATCCACGCCTGCGACTGGCGCGCCGCCCCGGCCGCCGCGCTCGACCCCGGCGCGACGCCCGGGACCTGCGTGCGCGACGAGATCGCCCGCTGGGTCGCCCGCCTGCCCGGCGAGGACGGCCGCCCCGAGGCCCCCGCCATGCGCTACGCCGCCGCCTGGCTGCACGACCACGCCCCGACCGCGGTGCGCGTGGCGCTGCTGCACGGCGACTACCGGGTGGGCAACTACATGGTGAAGGACGGCCGCATCTCCGGGATCCTGGACTGGGAGCTGACGCATCTGGGCGACCCGCACGAGGACCTCGCCTGGGCCGGCCTGCGCACGCTGGGCGGCACCGCGGACACGCTCGGCGGGCGGCTCGACCGAGCCGGCTTCCTCGACCGCTACGCCGCCCTCACGGGCCTCGCGATCGACCCTGACCGGATCCGCTATTTCGAGGTGCTGGGCCAGTTCAAGGCCGCCTGCCTGCTGCTGATGGCGCGCGAGCGGGTGCGCCGCGGCGCGGTGCACGACGCCCGCCTCGCGGTGATGGGCCTGCAGCCCGCCGCCGCCCAGATGGGCCTGCTGAGCATGATCAAGGCGATCCGATGGACCTGACCCCCGCCCAGATCTGCGAGGTGCTGCGCGACCGCCTCGCCCACGACGTGGCCCCCCGGCTCGCCGACGACCACGCGCTTTCCCAGCTGCACGCCGCCATCGACGTGCTGGGCAAGATCGCCCCCCTGCTGGAGTGGTCGGGCGAGATGCTGGAAGAGCAGCTCGCCGCCCTCGAGCCCCGCCTCGCGCAGGCCGCCGAGGCCGTGGCCGGCGTGGCCGGCGCCCCGGCGCCTGCCGCGCCGCAGGGCGCGGTCCGCGACAGGCTCGCCGCCCGGCAGGCCGAGACCTCGGC
>CAXGVP010000700.1:0-2737 GCA_964013055.1 uncultured Albimonas sp. | reverse complement strand
CGCCGGCCAGGCCCCCGCCTCCGCCGGTCCCTCGCGCGCCGAGCGCATCGCCGCCGAGGCCGCCGCCCTGGCCGAAGCGCGCGAGGCCGCGCGGACCGCCCCCCCCGCCGCACCCGCCGCCGCGCCCGCCGCAACCCCGGCCCCCTCCGCCCCCGAGCCGCCCGCCGGGGAGGTGGGCGCGCTGATGGCCTCGATCGCCATCGCCGACTGGAAGGCCGCGGCGCTGGGTCTGGAGCGGCTGCGCGGCGGGTCCTACGACCTCTCCGCGATGCTGGTCTCGGCCGAGCGCGCGGCCCGCGCCAAGGTCCGCGGCATCCCGCCCTCCGATCCTGCCTCGGCCCGCGACGGCTACCTGCTGCTGGCCGCGCTGGACCCCTCCGACAGCTCCTATCCCGAGAAGGCCGAGAGCTACGCCGCCGCCGCCGAGCGCGTCGAGGCGGTGAACCTGGTCGACCGGCTGGACCGCCGCGAGGCGGAGGACGGGACCGTCTGGCTCGAGCATCCCGACCGCCCCCGCAGCCTGGGCGAGCGCTCGACGGCGCTGCTCTCCATCGGGCGCAAGGGCGACGGGCCGCCGTGGCTGCAGCTGCGCACCGTGTTCTCGGGCCGGCGCTGGCTGTTCGTGGATTCGGTCAAGGTCTCGTTCGACGGGCGCACCGAGACGCTCGCCATCGGCTGGTTCGAGCGCGAGCAGGGCGCCGCCGCCTACGAGTGGCGCGACGAGCGTCCCGATCCGGGCCAGCTCGCGCTGCTGCGCGACCTGGCCGAGGCCGACGACGCGATCCTGCGGTTCCAGGGCATGCAGGAGGGCCGCGACGAGCCGTTCCCCCGCGTCGACCGCGAGGCGCTGGCCGAGGTTCTGGCCGCCTGGGACTCCCTCTCGGCCGAGTGACCGCCGGCGGCGCGGAAAGTTTCGCGACCGCCTCGGATCCCGGAAACCTGCGGCCCGCCAAGCACTTGCCGCGCTGCGTGAGGGTCTGTCGCAAAGCGTTGCAAAGCTTGATTTGTCTGGAATCCCCCCCCGGTCTACCTGCAGGTCAACAAAGAAGTCGTAAAGACTTCCCGGCAGGCGAGCAGCGAGAGTGAGGGCGAGACAGTGCAGGCCACCGTCAAATCGGCGATCGAGTTCCGCGGCTTCGGCCTTCATTCCGGTCGCCCCGTGCGGCTGCGCATCCTGCCCGCCTCGGTCAACTACGGCATCTGGTTCAAGCGCGTGGACGTCGACGCCGACGGCTCCGGCCGCGACGCCATGATCCACGCCCGCTGGGACCTGGTCGCCGACACCCGCCTGTGCACCGTGATCCGCAACCGCGACGGCGTCTCGGTCTCGACGATCGAGCACGTCATGGCCGCGCTCGCCGGCTGCGGCGTGACCAACGCGCTGGTCGAGATCGACGGGGCGGAGGCGCCGATCATGGACGGCTCCTCGGTGGCCTTCGCCGAGGCGATCCGCGGCGCCGGCCTCGTCGGCCTGCGCGGCGAGGCGCGCGCCATCCGCATCCTCAAGCCGATCGAGGTCGAGGACAACGGCCGCCTCGCGCGCCTGGAGCCCGCCGACAATTTCGAGATCGACTTCGGCATCGACTTCGAGGACGCCGCCATCGGCGCCCAGTCGCTGACCCTGACGCTCGTCAACGGCGCCTTCATGGAGCATCTGGCCGACTGCCGCACCTTCTGCCGCCAGGCCGAGGTGGACGCAATGCAGAAGGCGGGGCTGGCGCTGGGCGGCTCGCTCGACAATGCCATTGTGGTCGACGGCGACACCATCCTCAACCCCGGCGGCCTGCGCCGCCCGGACGAGTTCGTGCGCCACAAGATGCTCGACGCCGTGGGCGACCTGGCGCTGGCCGGCGCGCCGATCATCGGCCGCTACGTGGGCCGCCGCGCGGGCCACGAGATGAACAACAAGGTGCTGCGCGCGCTGTTCGCCAACCCCGACGCCTGGCGCGTCGAGGTGGCGGCCGAGCCGACCCGCCACGGCCTGGGCCTGCGCGCCGCCGCCTGAGCCCGACTTAAGCGACCCGATCCCCGGCCGCGCGATGCCCTCGCGCGGCCGCTTTCGTCCGAGACGCCCCATCGCCCCCGTCCCGAAGGACCGCCCCGCGCTTCGCCGTCGCGTCGCAACGTGGCCCCCCAGGGCGCCCCGGGCTTGACCCGGGGCCTCTCGCGGCCCGCCGCTCGCGGCGCCCTCCCACCCAGGAGCCTCCATGTCCCCTCGCGTGATCGTCGTCGGCGCCGGCGTCGTCGGCGCCGCCTGCGCCTGGGCCCTGTCGCGCGCCGGCGCCCGGGTCACAGTCGTCGAGGCCGCGGGCGCCCCCGGACGGGGCTGCTCCGCCGCTTCCTTCGGCTGGCTGAACCTGTCGGTCTGCGGCCCGGACGACGACCTCGCCCTGCGGGCCGAGGCGCTCGCCCTCGCCCGCGCCGCGCCCGGCTTCGCCGACCGCCGCGGCGCCCTGACCTGGAGCGCGGACCCCGCCGAAACCGAGGCGACGCTCGCCCGCATCCGCCCCCACGCCCCGGCCGCGCGCCTGGTGCGGGCGGCCGAGGCCGCGGCTCTCGCGCCCGAGCTGCGCGCCCCGCCCCCGCTCGCCCTCTTCGCCCCCGACGAGGGCGCGGTGGAGCCTTCAGAGACCGCCGCGACCCTGCTCGCCGCCGCGCGCGAGCAGGGCGCCGAGATCCACGTCTCCACCCCGGTCGAGGCGCTGGTCGAGCACGCAGGCCGCATCGCGGGCGTGGC
>CAXGVP010000699.1:0-2739 GCA_964013055.1 uncultured Albimonas sp. | reverse complement strand
CGCCGCCGCGCGGCTCGAGGAGCTGGTCCTCCCACATCACCCGGCGGCCGCGGATCATCGTGCCCACGGGCCAGCCCTGCACCTCCATGCCGGCATAGGGCGTCCAGCCGCAGCGGCTCTCGATCCACTCGTTCTCGATGGTGCGCCGCGCCTTCAGGTCGACGACGGTGAAGTCGGCGTCGTAGCCCGCCGCGATCCGCCCCTTGCCGGCGATGCCGAAGATCCGCTGCGGACCATGGCTCGACAGGTCCACGAAGCGCTGCAGGCTCAGCCGCCCCTTCGCCACGTGGTCCAGCATCACCGGCACCAGCGTCTGCACGCCGGGCATGCCCGAGGGCGTGGCCGGATAGACCTTCTCCTTGGCCTCCCGCTCGTGGGGCGCGTGGTCCGAGCCGAGCACGTCGATCACCCCGCGCCGCAGACCGTCCCAGACGCCGGCGCGATGCGAGGCGTCGCGCACCGGCGGGTTCATCTGGATCAGGGTCCCCAGGCGGGCATGGTCGTCGGTGGTGAAGGTCAGGTGGTGGGGCGTGGCCTCGCAGGTCACCAGGCCCTTCTCGGCCTCAAGCATCGGGATCTCGTCGGCGGTCGAGATGTGCAGGATGTGGATGCGCCGGTTGGTCTCCTTCGCCAGCCGGATCAGCCGCTCGGTGCACAGGCGGGCGGCCTCGGCGTCGCGCCACACGGGGTGCGAGGTCGGGTCCCCCTCCACCCGCAGGTGCTTGCGGTCCTCGAGCCGGAACTCGTCCTCCGAGTGCACGGCGACGCGGCGGCGGCCATGGGCCAGCACCTGGCGCACGTCGTCGTCGCCTGCGACCAGCAGCGTGCCGGTGGAACTGCCCATGAACATCTTGATCCCGGCGCAGCCCTCCAGTCGCTCGGCCTCCTCCAGCAGCTCGACATTGCCGGGCGAGGCGCCGAACCAGAAGCCGAAGTCGCAGGCCATCCGCGCGCGTCCGCGCGCGATCTTGTCGGCCAGGGCGTCGTAGGTGGTGGTGGTGGGATTGGTGTTGGGCATCTCGAAGACGGCGGTGACGCCGCCCATCACCGCGGCGCGGGCCCCGGTCTCGAGGTCTTCCTTGGCCTCGGCCCCCGGCTCGCGGAAATGCACCTGGCTGTCGATCACGCCGGGCAGGACGTGCAGGCCGGTGCAGTCCACCACCTCGCCCGCCGAGAGATGCGAGAGATCCCCGATGTCGACGATCTTCCCGTCCCTCACCGCCACGTCGGCGAGCCCCTGGCCGTCGTGGTTCACCACCGTTCCATTCTTGAGGATCAGGTCGGGGGCGGTCATGGCGGGCTCCATCGTTGCGGCAGGCCCTTCCCTCTAGCAGCGCCCGCCGCGTGAGGCGAGCGGGCAGGCCCCTCGCGAAGCGTCTGTTCCCCGGAGCCGTCCGTCGCGGGCGCCGTCCGAGCGACCTAGGCCCCTCCGGTCAAGGATCGCGCAGCGACCCGCGCTTGCGCGGGCTCGTCCTTGACCGGAGGGGGCGAGGTCGCTCAGGCAGCCCAGGCGATGGACGGCTCCGGGGAACAGGCGCGGCCTTGTTCCCGGGTGAGTCAGGAGCCCGCCGGAGGCTCCCCCCTTGGGCGAACTCTCTCCCCCGTTCCCCCCAGTGCGCGGCGCCGCCAAGCCCGCCCGCAGGGCGCCCCCGAGCCCGGGCGCCCGTGGCCTGCGCCGGGTCCAGCCGACGCTCCGTCCCCGCAACGAGGCCCTGCCCGAACACTGCCCCGCGATGGGGGGCGCGCGGGGCGCGCTCGGCCATCGGCGCCGAGGGGGCGTGCGAAGCGGCCCTCGGCCCCTTATGTTTCCGGCAGCGACCCTTTTCGACGAACGGAGTCTCCCCATGCCCCCTGCCGCCCCCCTTTCCGGCCTGGTCCCTGCGCGCGTCCTGCTGCGCCTGACCGGGGCCGAGGCGCGCGGGTTCCTGCAGGACCTGGTCACCAACGACATCCGCCGGGCCGAGGGCGACCGCGCCGTCTACGCCGCCCTGCTGACCCCGCAGGGCAAGTATCTCTCGGACTTCTTCGTGCTCGCCGACGGGCCCGAGGACCTGCTGATCGACGTCGCCCGCGACCAGGCCCAGGCGCTGGGCCAGCGGCTGGCCATGTATCGCCTGCGCCGCAAGGTGGGGATCGAGGTCGCGCCGCTCGGCGTGGCGCTGGTGTGGGGCGAGGCCGCCCCCGAGGCGCCTGCAGGCGCGCGCCTGGTTCCCGATCCCCGCGATCCGCGCCTGGGCTGGCGGCTCTACGCCCCCGACGCCGAGGCGGCGCTGGCGGCGCTGGGCGCGGCCCCCGCCGAGCCCGCCGCCTGGGACGCCCTGCGCGTCGCCGCCGCCGTGCCCGAGAGCGGCCGCGAACTGACCCCCGACACCTTCGTGCTCGAGGCGGGGTTCGAGCGCCTGAACGGCGTCGACTTCCGCAAGGGCTGCTACGTCGGCCAGGAGATCGTCGCCCGCATGAAGCACAAGACCGAACTGCGCCGCGGCCTAGTGCGGGTCGCGGTCGAGGGCGAGGCGGCGCCGGGGGCCGAGGTGCTGTCCCAGGACGGGCGCACGGCGGGCATCCTGCACACCGTGGTCGGCGGCGAGGGCCTCGCCCACCTGCGGCTGGACCGGGCGCAGGGCGAGATGACGGCGGAGGGCGCGACGCTGCGGCTGATCTGAAGCGGCGGCTCCCCGGGACGGAGGCGCCCTGCGGGCGGGCTTGGCGATGCGCGCGTGCCGCGCGCGCGGGCTGGCG
>CAXGVP010000698.1:0-2743 GCA_964013055.1 uncultured Albimonas sp. | reverse complement strand
CAGGCGAGGCGCCGCATAGAGGAAGGCCGGCGCGCCCGGCCCGCCGTTGAGGTACTTGTAGCCGCAGCCCACCGCGAAGTCGGCGTCGCAGCCGGCGAGATCCACCGGCAGGGCCCCCGCGGAATGGGCGAGATCCCAGACCGTCGCCGCCCCGGCCGCGTGCGCCCGTGCAGTCAGCGCCGCCATGTCGTGACGCCGCCCGGTGCGGTAGTCGACCTCGGTCAGCATCAGCGCGGCGACGTCCTCGTCGAGGGCGCCGGCCACCTCCTCGGGCGCCACGACCCGCAGGACATGCCCTTGGCCGAGCGCCTCGGCGAGCCGCTGGGCGACGTAGAGGTCGGTCGGGAAGTTGCCGGCGTCCGACAGGATCGTGCGTCGCCCGGGGCGCAGGGCGAGCGCGGCCGAGAGCGCCTTGAACAGGTTGACCGAGGTGGAATCCGCCGCGCGGACCGAGCCTTCCTCGGCCCCCACCAGCCGGGCGATGCGGGCGCCGACGCGGGCGGGAAGGTCGATCCAGCCGGCCTCGTTCCAGCCGCGGATCAGCAGGCGCCCCCACTCGTCGGCGACCGTGGCGCCCACCCGCTCCCGCGCCGCCCGAGGCAGCGGCCCCAGCGAGTTGCCGTCGAGATAGATCACGCCCTCGGGCAGCTCGAACAGGGCGCGGGTGCGGTCGAAGGGATCGGCGGCGGTCATGACGTGGGCTCCTGCGCTGGTCCCGCGTTGTTCCGCGCCAAGCCCGCCGGCGCAAGAGCCGCGGCCACGGCGCCCCGCGCGCAGGGCGAAGGCCCTTCGCCCCCCCGTCGCCCCGAGAGCCCGCCGACAAGACCCCGCCCTGCACCGCCGACCGAGAAGCCCCCCGCCCCGCCATGGACCCGGCGGCCGGACCGCTCCTCTCGCAAGCCGCGAGAGCGCGCCGGCGGACCATGGAGGCGATCCTGGCAGGAGAGGCTGGAGCGGGCAGCGGGAATCGAACCCGCAACAAGAGCTTGGAAGGCTCGTGTGATACCTTTTCACCATGCCCGCGAGCCGCTGAACGGACTAGCCCCACGCGCGGGCGACGTCAACAGCGGCGAGGCAGCGTTTCAGTCGCCGAGCCGCGCCGAATAGCGCGCTTCGAGCGCATTGAGATGCGCGGACAGCCAGGGCGAAGGCGACTCCGAGCGCCAGGCGGTCCATAGCTCGGGGTAGCTCAGGGCGACGAAACCGGGCGTGCCGCCGGCCACCCGACCGGCGAAGTCCGCGACCTCGTCGCGGTGGCGGGTGAAGGCGGGATCGCAGGCCGGGTCTGCGGGCTCCCAGAACAAGTAGACCAGCATCGGGCGGGCGTCAGGGAACGTATTGGCGAGCCCGAAGGCATGCTTGACCAGTTGGGCGGCGTCGAGATGGCGATACGCATCCGCCGCCTTCATCAGGCGCAGCATCTCGTGGAACCAGGGGCCGTCCCTCCAGGCGCCGACCGCCTCGTCCCGATAGCGGGGCGAGAACCGGGCGGCATGGGGCGACAGCGGCTCGATCAGCTTCGACTCGACGCCAACCGCAAGCCGTTCGCCGGTCAGCAGGACGTCGAGATTGGGGGCGTTGGCCCGGGACAGGCCCGAGGGAACCCGCCCCTCCAGCCGCAGGGTCCCGAACCCGGCGCCGAGGCCGGGGAGGTGCAATTCCGACAGGCGGTCGAAGACCCGGAACGGCAGGAAGACGTTGGCGGCCAGCGCCGAGGACGAGTGTGGCGCCCGGATCTTGCGGCGCCACTCGTCGCCGGAGCCGCCCCTGAACTCGACCTCAGCCGCCTCCGCCAACCCCGGCAGCAGGGTATCCTCCGGCGAGGGCGCGTAGCCGCCGGCTTCCAGCGCCAGGCCGGGCCGTGCCGCCAGCAGACGTTGGGCAAGCGCCTGCACGGCGCGGGTCCTGACGGATGCGGGGCGTCGGGTCATCAAGGGCGCCCTCCTGGGGCTCAGTCGGGGCCGGCCTTGCCGCCGTGGGCGGCGGACCAGCCGTAGGGGTCGTTGAGGAACGCCTCGACGGCGTCGAGGGTCTTGGCGTCGAAGCTGCGGCCCAGGTGGTCGCCGGTGCGGGCGACCGCGAGGACGTCGCGCCAGGTGGTCAGCTGGTGCAGGGCCAGGCCGTGGGCGGCGAGGTTGGCGCGGGCGTCGGGGAAGATGTCGTAGTAGAAGATCACCAGCGTGTCGGTGCACTGGGCGCCGGCCGTGCGCAGGGCGTTGGCGAAGGTGAACTTGGAGCCGCCGTCGGTGGTCAGGTCCTCGACCAGCAGGACGTTGGCGCCCTCCTCGAAATGGCCCTCGATCTGGGCGCCGCGGCCGAAGCCCTTGGGCTTCTTGCGCACGTAGAGCATCGGCAGGCCCAGCCGCTCGGCGATCATCGCGGCCCAGGGGATGCCGGCGGTCTCGCCGCCCGCCACTGCGTCGAATTTTTCGAAGCCGCCCGCCGACAGCGCGCGGCCCGCCGCCATGTCCATCAGCGCCGAGCGCACCCGGGGGAAGGAGATCGGCTTGCGGCAGTCGACATAGACCGGGGCCGCGAGGCCGGAGGTGAAGATGAACGGCTCGTCGGCGCGGAAGTTGACCGCCTCGATCTCCAGCAGCATGCGCGCGGCGAGGGCGGCGGCGGTCTCGGGATCGGGGAAGGCGAAGCTCATCGGGCGGTCTCCTGCGCGGGCGGGTCGGGGCTCCGACCCGATTACAGGCTCGCCGGGGCGGAGGGAAGCCGCCCGCGCCCAGGGGGCCTG
>CAXGVP010000697.1:0-2744 GCA_964013055.1 uncultured Albimonas sp. | reverse complement strand
GCGATGGACGGCTCCGGAGAACAGGCGCTCCGCGAGGGCTGGCGGGCGGTGCGCCAGGGCGCGTGGGGCGGGCGGGGGGAAGAGAAATCGGGGGGGAGGGTTGACCTCGACCAAGGTCGAGACCCTATCTGCAGGCGGTCCTGCCGCTCGACCGGAGCCTCCGTTGACCTATCCTGCCTTCCCATGCTGACCGCCCTGACCCGCCGCGCCGCCGGCCTCTTCGATCCGAACGCGGCCGCCGTCGGGGCGCCGCCGCAGGCCTTCCTCGCTTTCTGCCGATGGGCGCTGGGAGGCGCCTTCCCTGTCTTCTTCGCCGCCATCGCCGCCAACGTGGCGCTGGCCTGGGCGGAGGTCGGCGTCTCCTGGGCCGTGTCCTGGCTGGTGGACGTGGTGGCCGAGGCCGGGCCGAGCCTGACCGAGCCCGGCGCGCGCGCCGCCTTCCTGGCCGAGCGGGGGGGAGAAATCGCCCTGCTCGCCGCCTTCATCTTCGCCGCCCGGCCGTTGTGCATGGCGGTGAGCTCGGCGCTGATGCAGTTCTCGATCCAGCCGGGCATGTTCCAGCAGACCGTGTTCCGCCTGCACCGGCACACGCTGGGCCAGGCGATGTCCTATTTCGAGGACGACTACGCCGGCCGCATCTCGGCCAAGCAGCTGCAGACCGGGACCGCGCTGACCGAGCTCGCCTCAGAGGTCGTGCAGGCGGTGGCCTTTGCGCTGGCCACCATGATCGCGGCGCTGGCCGCGCTGGGCGCCGCGGACTGGCGGCTGACGCTGGGGCTGCTGGGGTGGCTGGCGGTTTACCTGGCCTGGATCGCCTGGATGCTGCCGCGGCTGAGGGCCAAGGCGCGGGCGCGGGCCGACGCGCAGTCGGGGCTCTCGGGGCAGCTCGTCGACACGATCTCGCACATGGAAACCGTAAAACTCTTCGCCCATGCCGGGCGCGAGGAAACCCATGCCCGCGAGGCGCTGGAGCGGCTGCGCGCCGCCAAGCTCGACTTCGGGCGCACCGCCTGGGTCTACCGCGTGGTGATCGCGGTGCTGGCCGGCGCCCTGCCGGTGGCGCTGGTGGGGACCGCGCTGTGGCTGTGGGCCGGCGGGACCGGGTCGCCGGGCGCGGTGGCGCTGTCGGGGCTGCTGTCCCTGCGCATCGGGCAGATGTCGGGCTGGATCAGCTTCACCGCCATGGGCATGTTCGCCAACGCCGGCGTGGTCGAGGACGGCATCCGCACCCTGACCCCGCCGCACCGGCTGCGCGACGCGCCCGACGCCGCCCCGCTGGCGCGCGCCGAGGGCCGGCTGACCTTCGACGCGGTGACCTTCAAGTACGGGCAGGAGCGCGAGCGCACCGGCGGCGGGCTGACCGGCTTCTCGCTGGACGTGCGCCCGGGCGAGAAGGTGGCGCTGGTCGGCCGCTCGGGCGCGGGCAAGTCCACGGCGATGAAGCTGGCGCTGAGACTCTACGACCCCGAGGCGGGGCGGATCCTGCTGGACGGAAAGGATATCCGCTCGCTCGACCAGGACGCCCTGCGCCGCCAGATCGCCTTCGTCACCCAGGACACGGCGATGTTCAACCGCTCCGCGATGGAGAACATCCTCTACGGCCGCCCCGACGCCGGGATCGAGGAGGCGATGGAGGCCGCCCGCATGGCCGCCGCCCACGAGTTCATCGAGGAGCTGGAGGATTTCCGCGGCCGCGTCGGCTACGAGGCGCGCCTGGGGGAGCGGGGGGTGAAGCTCTCGGGCGGCCAGCGCCAACGCGTGGCGATCGCGCGGGCGATCCTGAAGGACGCGCCGATCCTGATGCTGGACGAGGCGACCTCGGCGCTGGATTCGGAGACCGAGGCCGAGGTGCAGGCGGCGCTGGAGGGCCTGATGCAGGGCCGCACGGTGGTGGCCATCGCGCACCGGCTGTCGACCATCGCCTCGATGGACCGCATCGTGGTGATGGACGAGGGGCGCATCGCCGAGGAGGGCCCCCACGACGTCCTGCTCAAGCGCGGCGGCCTCTATGCCGAGCTCTGGGGCCGCCAGTCGGGCGGCTTCATGGGCCTCGACGCCGCGGAGTGACGGGGGCCTGATGGGACCGAGCAGCCGGGAGCCGGTCTTCGAGACCCCGCGCCTGCGGCTGCGCCCGCGCGGGCCGCAGGACTTCGCGGCCTGCCTCGCCATGGACCGCGAGCCGGAGACGACCCGCTGGATCGCCGGCCCCTGGGCCGACCCCGAAGCCCACGCGGCCTTCCTCCGCGCGCGGATCGAGGCCGAGCATGGCGAGGGGCTGGGCTACTGGGTCGTCGCCCCGCGCGAGGCGCCGGAGCGGTTCCTGGGCTGGGTGATGCTGACCCCCGACGGCGCCGGCGAGATCGAGATCGGCTGGCGGCTGGCGCGCGCCGCCCGGGGCGGAGGCGTCGCGACCGAGGCCGCCCTGCCCGTCGCCCGCCATGCCCTCGGGATGCCGGGGCTGGGGCTGGGGCGGATCGTGGCGGACATCATGCCGGGCAACGCCGGCTCGCGCCGGGTGGCCGAGAAGATCGGAATGCGCCCCCGCCCCGGCGAGAGCCCGGACCCGGACCATCTTCGCCACGTGCTGACCGCCGCGGACCTGCCCGGTCCCGGGGCCTGAGCGCGCGCCGTCCGCTCTCCGGGTGCATGCGTCGCCCTGCCGCGGCCGCCCACCCCGGGCCGCCCGCGGACCCCGCGCGCGGCGGCTTGCCGCCGGCGCCCGGTTGCGCACCCTCCGCCCCAGC
>CAXGVP010000696.1:0-2750 GCA_964013055.1 uncultured Albimonas sp. | reverse complement strand
TTTCGCCGACATCTGGGCCTGGTTGTAGAAGATCCGGCCGAAGTGGTCGCGGTCGGGGAAGACCTCGTCCTGCTGGGGCAGGTTGGCGCCGCCGCTGTCCACCAGGTAGACGCACGGAAGATTGTTCTGCTCGGCGATCTCCTGGGCGCGAAGGTGCTTCTTGACCGTCATCGGGTAGTAGGTGCCGCCCTTCACGGTGGCGTCGTTGCACACCACCATGACCTCGCGCCCCTCGACCCGGCCGACGCCGGTGATGATCCCGGCGCAGGGCGAGGCGCCGTCGTACATCTCGTGCGCCGCGGTCATCCCGCATTCCAGGAACGGCGAGCCGGGGTCCAGCAGCCCCGCCACCCGGTCGCGCGGCAGCATCTTGCCGCGGCTTTCGTGACGCTTGCGGGCGACCTCTCCGCCGCCGGCGAGGGCCGCCCGGGCGGCGGCCTTGACCTCCTCGATCGCCGCCTCATGGGCGGCCCGGTTCGCCTTCGCCTCGTCCGAGGCCGCGGAAAGGGCGGAGGCGAGAACCGTCATTCAGCTGTCCAATCCTGTCTGGGCGCGCAGCTGGATGGCGCGGCGCGCAAGCGTTCGCATCTCGCAGTCGGCCCGCGAGACCTCGCGGTAGGTCGAGCGGCCCCACAGCGCCGAGGCATAGGCGCATTCGGCCTGGGCGAAGCTCTCCCACGCGCGCTGGGCCTGGCGGAGCGCGTCGACCGAGGCCGACTGGCGGTCGTCGCGCGCGTCCAGCGTCACGGCGGCGGCCAGCAGGTCGGGCCACCATTCGTCCATCGCCACCTGCCAGGCGTCGGTCTCGCGCGTCAGGCAGGCGGTCTCGTGCTTCTCGAGCGCCAGCGCGTCGTCGCCCGAGGGGCCGGCGTCGGTGCAGGGCAGGGCGATCAGGCCCAGGCAGACCGACTCGGCCTTGGCGGTGCCGGACGTCAGCTGCGTCTCGACGCACTGCGTGAGGAAGCGGGCGTCGTCCAGTTCGTCCGCCGCGGCCGGCGTCGGCGCGGACCACGAGACGAGGCCGCCCAGCGCGAGGGCGGCGGAGGCGAGGAGGTGAAGCGGCGCGCGGGTCATGGCGGGCTCCTTTGTGACGCGGCGCGGGCGAGGCGCCAAGGGGGACGCGGAACAGGTTTCTGCAGGGCGGGGGCGAGGGACGGGCGGGGATGGGGCGGCAAGGTGGCGGACGCCGCCCGCGCAGGTCAGGGCGGCGCCTGCAGCCAGGCGCGGAACTCCAGCGCCCGCTCGGCGGTCTCCTCCAGCTGGCAGGAGGCCCCGTAAAGCGTTCGGATCGTGCCCATTCCGCCCCGGGCGTAGGCGTGCAGGCACTCGGCGTCGCGAAAGGCGATCCAGGCGCGCTGGGCGGCGAGCAGGCTCTCGCCCCGGCCGGGCAGGCCGGCGTCCTGCGGTGATTCGATGGCGTCGGCCTCGGCCGCGTCGGCCTTCAGCCGCGGCCAGAGGGCGTTGAGCAGCGAATCCCAGGCCTGCGTCTCGGCGCCGAGGCAATCGGCCATGCCGACGGTGGTCTGGCCGCCCGGCAGCTCCATGCACGCCCCGGAGGCGCGCCCGATGCAGGCGCCCGGATCCTCGGCCCCCTCGAGGCAGGCGTCGATCTGCGCCCGCATCTGCGCGGCCGAAGGCGCCGCCTGCGCGAGGGCGGGCGGGCACGGCAGGGCGATCAGGGACGCGATCGCGAGGCTGGCGGCTCGGGCCATGGACGCTCCGTTAATCTACCTGAGCATCTTGCCCCGAGTCGGATCGTCTCCGCAACGGCGACGATCAGGTCAGGCGCCCAGCCACAGCCGCGCGGACATCCACAGGCCCATGGCGATCATCGCCAGGTTCTCGGTCAGCGAGACGAAACCGAGCGGCACGTTGGAATTGCCGCCGGCGCAGGCGCATTTCAGCTCGCGGCGGTCGATATAGACCGCCTTGAACACCGAGACCGCGCCGATGGTCCCGATCGCCAGCGCCACCGGCGCCGCCGCCCAGATCGCGACGCCCGCGATCATCGCGAGGCCCGCCGCCGTCTCCAGCCAGGGGTAGATGTAGGCGTAGCGGACCCATCTGCGGGCCAGCAGGTCGTAGTTGAGGAACATTGTCGAGAAGGATTCGACGTCCTGGATCTTCTGCAGGCCCAGCAGGGTCATGGCGAAGGCCACGAACAGCTCGGCCGTGCGCAGGGCGACGACCTCGCCCAGCATCCAGCCCACGCCCAGCGCCATCAGCGCCGAGACGGCGAAGATCATCAGCACCGGGCGGTAGCTTTTCGCGTCCTTGTCCGGCAGCGGGTCGCCGAAATGGGCGCGCAGGTCGGAGTATCCGCCGATCCGCTCGCCGCCGATGAAGGTCTGGGGCGTGGTCTTCACCCCGTGCTTGTCCATGAAGGCGTCCACCTCGGCGCGGGTGGTCAGCAGGTGGTCCTCGACCTCGTAGCCCTGCCGCTCCAGCAGGGCCTTGGACTTCAGGCCGAAGGGGCAGAGGTGGTTCGGCATCGCCATGCGATGCAGGACGGCGCGTCTCGCCGTGTCGGGTCCGGTCTGGTCGAAGGGCATGTCGGGCTCCTCTCGCGTGGGTCGCGAGGGCGCGGCGGAGCGCAGGGCTCTCCCGGTCGGACCGGGGCGCCTGCGCCGCGGCGCGCCCCCTTCCTTGACCAGAGATGGGGCGATCCCGGCCGTATTCGACCCCCGCCCCCCGACCTTCCCCCTGCTGGAGCGTCGAGGCGCCGCGCCCCCTCGCGCCGGGGAGGGCGG
>CAXGVP010000695.1:0-2756 GCA_964013055.1 uncultured Albimonas sp. | reverse complement strand
CGGGCTGACGGCGGCCAACGTCGCCGAGGCGGTGCGCCGGACCGGGGCGCGGCAGGTGGACCTGTCCTCGGGCGTCGAATCGGCGCCCGGCGTCAAGGACCCCGCCCTGATCCGCGCCTTCTGCGCCGCCGCGCAGGCGGCTGCGCTTCCGGCCTAGGCCCGGGGCGCGGGCTCGGCTATCGTCCCCTCCAAAATCCTGGGGAGGGGTCGATGCCGGTGAATGCGGCGATTTCCGAAGCGGTGGAAGCGCATGTCCGGGCCGGCGACACGGTCGGCTGCACCGCCGTCGTCGCCGACCACCACGGCGTCCTGCACCAGAGCGCCCACGGCCTGCGCGCCGCCGGCGGGTCGGAGCCGATGACCCTCGACTCGGTGTTCCAGATCGCCTCGATGACCAAGGCCCTGGGCTGCGCGGCGCTGATGAAGCTGGTCGAGCAGGGACGCTGCAGCCTCGACGACGACGCGGGCGCGCTGCTGCCCGACCTCGGCGCGCTGCCGGTGCTCGACGGGTTCGACGGGGAGGTGGCCCGCTTCCGCCCCCGCCGCCGCCCGGTCGCCCTGCGCCACATCGCGACCCACACCGCCGGGCTGGGCTACGAGATGTGGAACGCCGAGCAGCTGCGCCTGCTGAGCCAGCGCGGCGCCAGGCGGCGCGAGGGCGGGCGCGCGGGCCTGGCGAACTTCCCCTTCCTGCGCGAGCCCGGGGAGCGCTGGGAATACTCGGTCTCGATCGACTGGGTGGGGCTCGCCGTCGAGGCGATCTCCGGCCGCCCGGTGCGGGAGGTCCTGGCCGAGGAGATCCTCGGGCCGCTGGGCATGGACTCGACCGACGTCGCCGCGACCGAGGCGATGCGCCCGCGCCGGGTCTCCAACCACCGCCCCGGCGAGAACGGCCGGCTGACGCCCGCGGCCGGGTTCGGAGAATACGCCGACGGCTTCCATTCGATGGGCGGCTGCATGTCGGGCACGGCGCCCGACTACGCCCGCTTCGCCCGGATGATCCTGCGCGACGGGGAACTGGACGGGGTGCGCGTCTTCGCCCCCGAGACGGTGCGCGCGATGTCGCGCAACGCCATCGGCGACCTGCGCATCCGCGACCTGCCCACGGCCCTGCCGATGCTGACCGCGGACCTGCAGGTGTTCCCGGGGCTGGAGAAGACCCACACCCCCGTCTTCATGCGCATGGAGCAGGACGTCCCCGGCGGTCGCCGCGCGGGCACGCTGTTCTGGGCGGGGCTGTTCAACACCCACTACTGGATCGACCCGGCCTCGGGCCTGGCCGCGGTCCTGATGATGCAGCAGAGCCCGTTCCTCTCGCCCCCCGCGCGCGCGGTGTTCGAGAGCTTCGAGCGGGCCGTCTACCGGGAGCTTACATGACCGACACGCTGATCGTGCGCCCCGCGCGCGAGTCCGACATTCCCGCCGTCGTCGCCCTGATGACCGACGACGACCTCGGGATCGAGCGCGAGGCGCCGGCCGACGACCCCCGCTATCTCGCCGCCTTCCACGCGATCGAGGAGCAGCGGGGCAACACGCTCTATGTGGCGGTGACGGGGGATCGGGCGACGGGTCCGGTGGTGGGCTGCTTCCAGCTGATCTTCATGCCCGGCATCTCCTGGGCCGGCGCCACGCGGGCCGAGATCGAGAACGTGCGCATCGCGCGCGCCCTGCGCGGCGCCGGACTGGGCGCGAAGATGATCGCCGAGGCGGTCGCGATCGCGCGCAGCGGCGCGGCGGCGATGGTGCAGCTGACCTCGAACAACGCCCGCCCCGACGCGCATCGCTTCTGGGAGGCCCAGGGCTTCGAGCGCAGCCACCAGGGCTTCAAGATGAAGCTGTAGGGCGCAATTCGATGCGCCGCTCCGGGGCCGACCGCGCGGATGGCGCGCGGAGGGCGCATTGAAATGCGCCCGACGTCGCCGCGCGCCCTTCACCTCGGCCCCGTCAGGCGCTAAACCGCGTCCCGACGCGCGCGCGAGAGAGAGTTCCCATGACCGCAGACGGCCTCAACAGCTTCCGCTCCGGCCCCGACGAGCAGGGGCGCTTCGGCATCTTCGGCGGCCGCTTCGTCTCCGAGACGCTGATGCCGCTGATCCTCGAACTCGAGGCGGAATACACGAAAGCCAAGGACGACCCGGCCTTCTGGGCCGAGATGAACGACCTGTGGACCCACTACGTGGGCCGGCCGTCGCCGCTCTACTTCGCGCCCCGCCTGACCGAGGAGCTCGGCGGCGCCAAGATCTACTTCAAGCGCGACGAGCTCAACCACACCGGCGCGCACAAGATCAACAACGTGCTGGGCCAGATCCTGCTGGCGCGGCGCATGGGCAAGACCCGGATCATCGCCGAGACCGGCGCCGGCCAGCACGGCGTGGCCACCGCCACCGTCTGCGCCAAGTTCGGCCTGCAGTGCGTGGTGTTCATGGGCGCCACCGACGTCGAGCGCCAGAAGCCCAACGTGTTCCGCATGCGCCTGCTGGGCGCCGAGGTGGTGCCCGTCACCTCCGGCCGCGGCACGCTGAAGGACGCGATGAACGAGGCGCTGCGCGACTGGGTCACCAACGTCTCCGACACGTTCTACTGCATCGGCACGGTGGCCGGCCCGCACCCCTACCCCGCCCTGGTGCGCGACTTCCAGTCGATCATCGGCAAGGAGACCCGCGCCCAGATGCTGGACGCCGAAGGCCGCCTGCCCGACGTGCTGGTCGCCTGCATCGGCGGCGGCTCCAACGCCATGGGCCTGTTCCACCCGTTCC
>CAXGVP010000694.1:0-2765 GCA_964013055.1 uncultured Albimonas sp. | reverse complement strand
ACGACAAGGACGGGGGGCTTGGGGTCGACAAGGACGGCGACGGCAAGGGCGGGGGCCTCGGGGGCGACCAGGACGGCGGCGACACGGACGGCGCCAAGGCGGAGGGCGCCGGCGCCCTAGGGGCCGGGGCGCTCGGGGCCGGGGCGGTCGGGGCCGGGGCAGTCGGGGCGGGGGCTAGGGCCGGCTCGGCAGGGGGCATGGACTCCGGCGTCGGGCGGGGGTCCGGGGCCGGGCGGGGGGCCCCGGCCGCGCCCGCGGGCTCGAGGCGGGAGAGGGCGGCGGAGAGGCGGCGCTGCACCTCGTCCAGCTCGGCGATGCGCCGGGCGATGGCCGAGCGCTCGCCGTCCAGCGCATCGCGCGCGGCATGGGCGACGGCGTGGGTGAGATCGGCGCGCGTCAGCCCCTCGGCAAGGACGGGGCGCGGGGCGGTTGCGGCGGCGGCCGCGGCGCGGGCCTGGGCGCGGGTCAGCGCCTCGACCCGGGCCTCGGCGGCGGCGGCGCGGCGGGCGAGGCTCGCCCAGATCAGCATCCCCGCGAGCGGCGCGGTCACGGCCAGGGCCACTGCCGCGGCGTCGGCCGGCGCGACCGGACCCCACGGAGGCGTCAGGCGGGTCAGCACCCAGGCGAGGGCGGTCTCGGCCCCGAGCCACAGCCCCATGCCGCCCAGCGCGCGGCCCAGCGGCAGGCCGGGCCGGCCGCCGGGCGCGAGGCCCAGCGCCTGGTCCGCGGCGGCCGAACGGGCGCGCGCGCCGGCGTCCCGGGCGGCGTCGCCGGTCGGGGTGTCGTCTTCGGAGCGGCCGTCGTCGACCATGCGCGGATCCTCCGCGGCTTCAGGGAGCGACGGGGGGCCGGAGGCGCCTCCCGCAGACGCCGGCCAGGCCGGCGCAGGGTCAGGAGGAGCCGGGCCGGGCGGCGGGCTCCTCCGCGAAGGCCGCCGGGGCCGCGGCCCTGCCGGGCGCCGACCGCTTCGGCGGGGGCCTCGCGGCTCGCCGGGTCGCTCCGGCGATCGGGGGGCGACGTCCCCGGCCGGGCCGGAGAGGTCGGGTCCTGCCGGCGTCGGCCCCGCGGCGGGGCCGGAGGCGGCGCGGGGGCGTCCCGGCAGGGCGCCGCCGCAGATCCGGGGTGGGGCGCCGGGCAGGCCGGCGCAGGTCCGGACCGGCGCCGGGGCGCGCTTACTGGAAGGCGACCTTGAGGACCTCGTAGGCCTTGCCGCCGCCCGGCGTCATCACCTCGACGCTGTCGCCCTCCTCCTTGCCGATCAGGGCGCGGGCGAGGGGCGAGCGCAGGTTCAGCAGGCCCTTGGCGATGTCCGCCTCGGTCTCGCCGACGATCTGGTAGGTCTTCTCCTCCTCCGTGTCCTCGTCGACGAGGGTCACGGTGGCGCCGAACTTGATCGCGCCCGAGAGCTTGGCCGGGTCGATGACGTCGGCGCGCGAGATCAGGCCCTCGATCTCCTGGATCCGGCCCTCGATGAACGACTGGCGCTCGCGCGCCGAATGATATTCGGCGTTCTCGGACAGGTCGCCATGCTCGCGCGCCTCGGCGATCGCGCGGATCACGGCCGGGCGTTCCTGGCTCTTGAGCGTCTTCAGTTCGGCGTCCAGCGCGGCGAAGCCGCGGGCCGTCATCGGCACCTTGTCCATATGCCTCGCCCTCCTCCGGGTCGGGACTTGCAGATCGGCGTCGCGGGGTCCCGGAACGCGATCTCCGGCCGCCCCTGAAACGCGGAGCAGCCGCGCCTGTGCGCGGCGCGGCTGCTGTGCGGAAGAGATTATGGGCGCGCGGGCGGGGTTTCAAGGTCCCGCGCGCGGGGCCGGCGCCGGCGCCTCCCCGACAGGCGCAGCCCCCCCTTCAGGCGCAGTTGAGCAGGCAGTAGTCGGCGACGCGCTTGCGGTGCAGCTCGAGGTTGTCGTCGATCTCGGGGGTCGCGCCGGGAAACACATCGGCGCAGTAGGAGGGCAGCGGATACTCGCTTTCGGCCAGCATCCGCTCCGAGGCCTCGATCATCGCCCTGGCGGGCACCCGCAGTTCCAGCACCCCCGCTTCGGCGAGCGAGACGTTCACCTCGCGCAGCGCGCAGCCCTCGCGCGTGGGCAGGGTGTAGTCGATGCCGTGGGCGTCGAGGATCGCGGCGAAGCCCTCGACCGAATGGCGGCCCACCGGCGCGGTGTCGGGCGCCTTGGCCCAGCCCTTCACCAGGGCGCCGAACACCTCCATCGAATGGGGGGCGATGGTGAACATGTGGTCGGGCGCCACCGGCGCAGGCGCCAGGCCCGAGGGGCGGCGCGCAAGAGCGGCGAGGGAGGCGACGGAGGCGAACTGGCCCGGAACGCGGATCGTGGCGGAGGCAGTGGTCATGTCGTGATTTTCCCTTGTGAGGCGCGGACTTATCCGCGTCGCGGGCCCCGATCGCCCGCAGGGAGAAGGGTCAACTTGACGCCGCGAAACGTTCGTGAATCGCCGATCAGGAAGGGGACGCGCGAACTTGGCCGCGAATCGCCCGGAGCGATTCACGTTGAATTCGCGCAAGGGCGTTAAGAATCGGTTCACGATTTGAGAAAGAGCAGACCGCGCCGCCGCGCCGCCGCGCCGCCGTCCCCCTCCTGCAGGGACGCGGCGCGGCGGCCGCGGGCGCGGCAGGGGGACGACGTGATCTATTCCATGGGCCGCAACCGCGGCGCCGATCCATGGTCCGTTTTCGAACTCGGGGCCGGCGTGGAGGCCGGAACCGCGGACGGCCCGCCCGGGACCTGCCACGCCGACGG
>CAXGVP010000693.1:0-2767 GCA_964013055.1 uncultured Albimonas sp. | reverse complement strand
GGCGCCCGCCGCCCGGGTGCGCCGGAAGATGAAGCGCCGCACCCCCGGGATCAGCGACAGCCCCGCCTGGACCAGCTTGGCCAGCGCCAGCAGCACGAACAGGCCGGTCGAGGCGTCCTCGAGCGTGATCGAGCCGGGGACGCCCATCTGCGAGTTGAAGACGCTCGCCTCCTGCGCGTCGCGGGCGCGGCGCGAGAGGGCGAAGGTCAGGCTCTCCAGCGCCGCCATCTCGTCGCGCAGGGCGGGGAGGGGGCCGCGGGCGCCCAGCTCGCCGGGAGCGGTCCGCAGATAGCCGTCCAGCTGGCGGGACAGCTCGGCCTGGCGGAACTGCAGCTCGCGCGCGATGGCGGAGCTTTCCTCGATGTAGAAGCGGGCCTGGGGGTCGGGGTCGAAGCGGACCGGGTTCTCGGACAGGCCGATGGCGATGCCGATGCCCGCGGTCGCCATCAGCGCGCACCACGGCAGGTGCAGCGCGCGCAGCGCCGCCCCCACGTCGGGGCGTCCGGTCCAGCGGAAGATCCACGGCGAGGCGGCGAGCGCCAGGGCCGCGAGCACGCCGGCCGCCAGGCGCATCTCCAGCGAGGCGGCGTCGAGCGAGAGCATGAGCAGCAGCGCCATCGGGGCGGCGAGCGCCAGCAGCACCAGGAAGGCCAGGATCGGCCCCACCCGCGGCGCGGGAGCGGGGGGCGGCGCGGGACTGGCCTGGTCGCTCATGCAGTCGCCTCCATGCCGATCGCCACGCGGGGCCGGCCGCAAGGCCGGGTGACGCAGCGGCACGGTAGCGAACATCCGAATATCCTGCAACGTCAGCCCCCTTGGAGGCGCCCGGGCGGGGCGGCGGCGGCCCGCCTTGACCGTGGGCGGGTCGGCGCCGCAGGCTCCGCGCTCCGGCCCGCAGGCGCCTCCGCGGCGCGATCCGTCCTTCCTGCGCGGGCCGCAGGAGATCCGCCCATGAACGACATGTCGGCCTCGCCCCGCCGCCTCGGCCGCCACCAGGACCGCATCGACGCCGTCCACGCCGAGGCCACCGCCTGGCGCCGCGACCTGCACGCCAACCCCGAGATCGGCTTCGAGGAGCATCGCACCTCGGCCCTGATCCAGGAGAAGCTGAAGGCCTTCGGAGTGGACGAGATCCTGACCGGCCTGGGGCGCACCGGGGTGGTGGGGATCGTGCACGGCAAGGCCAAGGGCAAGATGATCGGCCTGCGCACCGACATCGACGCGCTGCCGATGCAGGAGCGCACGGGGCTCCCCTACGCCTCGACCAACGCGGGCAAGATGCACGCCTGCGGCCATGACGGGCATACCGCGATGCTGCTGGCGACGGCGAAGATCCTGGCGGAGACTCGGGACTTCGCAGGCTCGGTCGCGCTGATCTTCCAGCCGGCGGAGGAAGGCGGCGGCGGCGGGCGCGAGATGGTCGAGGACGGGATGTTCGACCGCGCCCCCTGCGAGACCGTCTGGGGCCTGCACAACATGCCCGACCAGCCGCTGGGGACCTTCACCGCGCTGCCGGGGCCGACCATGGCCGGCATCGACTATTTCGACATCGCCTTCGAGGGGCAGGGCACCCACGCGGGCGTCCCCCACGCCGGCGTCGACACCGTGCTGACGGCCGCGCATTTCGTCACCACCGTGCAGTCGATCCCGGCCCGCAACCTCTCGCCCTTCGAGGCGGTGACGGTCGGCATCTCGATGATCAAGGGCTCGGACGCCTATGTGGTGATGGGGGACCGGGCGGTTGTGGGCGGCTCGGTCCGGTTCTTCTCGGACGCGGCGCGCGACAAGACCGAAGCAAGGCTGCGCCGGCTGGCGGGGTCCGTGGCCGAGGCCTTCGACTGCGAGGCGGTGATCGACTACCGCCGCAACTACCCCCCCTGCATCAACCCCGAGGCCGAGGCGGAGATCGCCGCCCAGGTCGCCGAGACCGTGGTCGGCGAGGCCGCCGTCTCCCGCACCGCCGAGCCGTGCATGGCGGGCGAAGACTTCGCCTTCATGCTCAACGCCCGGCCGGGGCATTACATCTGGATGGGGACGGGGTCGGACGACCATGTCTCGGGACGGCTGCACTACCCCGACTACAACTTCAACGACGCGGCCATCCCGCTGGGCGTGGCCTACTGGCTGGCGCTGGTGGACCGGCTGCTGCCGGCGGACTGAGCGATGATCGACCTCTACACCTGGGCGACGCCCAACGGGCGCAAGGTCTCGATCCTGCTCGAGGAGCTGGGCTGCCCCTACGAGACCCACGCCGTGAACATCGGCAAGGACGAGCAGTTCGCGCCCGAGTTCCTCTCGGTCGCGCCCAACAACAAGATCCCCGCCATCGTCGACCGCCAGACCGGGCAGACGCTGATGGAGAGCGGGGCGATCCTGCTCTACCTCGCCAAGAAGCACGGGCGGTTCCTGACCGAGGGCGGCGAGGAGTGGCGGGTGGTCGAGTGGCTGATGTGGCAGATGGCGGGCTTCGGGCCCGTCCTGGGCCAGGTGCACCACTTCCGCTTCTTCAACCCCGGCACGTCCGAGTATGCCGAGGCCCGCTTCGGCGCCGAGGCCCGCCGCCTCTACGGCGTGCTCGACGCGCGGCTGCGGGGTCGGGACTTCGTGGCCGGGCAGGGCGCTGGGGCCTACTCGATCGCCGACATGGCGATCTGGCCCTGGGCCGCGCGGTTCGAGCGCCAGGGCATCGACCTGACCGAGTTCCCCGGCGTGCTCGCCTGGTATCGCCGCATCGCCGGGCGCGAGGCGGTGGCGCGCGGCTACGACG
>CAXGVP010000692.1:0-2784 GCA_964013055.1 uncultured Albimonas sp. | reverse complement strand
CCAGCGCGGCCATGTCCTCGGGCGCGAGGCGGAGGATGGCGCGGCCCTGGTCGCGCGGGGCGGCGGCGCCGACCTGGAGCCGCAGGATCGCGCCCCCCTCAGCCGCGGACGGTCCCGGCGGCGGGGTCATCGCGCCTGCTCCCGCTGCATCGCCGCCTCCATCCGGTCCAGCAGGACCTGCTCGGCGGCCTCGTAGGCGTCCTCGTCGATCTCTCCGGCGTCGAGGCGCCGCTCCAGATCGACCAGCGCGGCCCGGATCGCGGCGGGATCGTTGTATTCGGCGAGCGCGGCCTCGCGCACGCTTTCCGCCACCCAGACCGCCGCCTTCAGCGGCCCCGAGACGGGCAGGCCCAGCAGGCTGCGCAGCAGTCCCATCCTAGCCCCCGTGCCCGGCCGCGCCGACCCCGTCGGGCGAGAGCGAGATGTCCACGAAGTTGAAGGGCGCCGAGGGGCCGATGCAGCGGATCTCCGGCGGGCCCCGGCCGAAATCGAGCGTCTCGGCGCAGGCGCGCAGCCGCTCGAGCAGCGAGTCCTCCTCGCCCCGGGGCAGCAGCGCCTCGGCGCGCAGGGCCTCGAAGGGGGTTTCAGGAGCGCGCAGGCGGTGGTCGCGCACCTGTTCGGCCACCAGCCGCACCAGGGTCTTCTGCGCCGTCTGGCGACGGTCGGACAGCGCCTCGGAGACGCGGCGGCCCAGGTCGATCATCGCGTCGCGCGCGCCGCCGCCCCGGGCCTCCAGCCGGGCGCGGGCGTCCGCCAGGTCCGGGCGCGCGGCCGAGAGCGCGGCGAAGACCTCCGCCTCCGGCCAGGCGACGCGCAGGCCGTATTCGGCCAGCCCCTCGATCTCGTCCAGCCTGGACAGCAGCGTCTGGGCCTGGCCCGAGACCGCCGCCGCGGCCTCCTGCGCCGAGGCGATCACGCCGAAGCGCATCGGCAGGATCGCCGAGACCTCCGCCGCGCGTTCCAGCGCGCGGGCATGGGCCAGCATGTTGCGGCGCGTGCGCCTCACCTCGCCCTCCGGCGGGCGTCCGGCCAGGATCTCCAGCGGGCCGACTGGCGCGAGGCCCGGCGCGCCGCCGCCGGGCAGCGGCACGGGATCGACCTCGCGCGAGGCGCCGGCCCGGCGGATGCCGTAAAGCCACAGCGGGGCGGGATCGTCCAGCTCGGCCAGGCTCATGTGGTCGCCTGCGCGGTCAGCTCGAGGATGCCGTTGAGCAGATGCGCCGAAATCGCCTCGGGGGCGGAGGTCGGCGCCTCGGTCTCGATGCGCCAGGGGCGGGCGCCGGCGATCTCCGCAATCAGGCGGCCGTCCTCGATCCGCAGGCTCAGGTCCTCGGGGCGGGCGCCGGGAACCTCCGCGGTCAGGGTCCACAGGCCGTCGCGGGTCCAGCTCTCGAACTCGGGCGTGCGGGGCGCGGCCGGCGCCGGACCGCGAGGGGCGGGCCCGGCCCGCCGGCCGCGCCCCGGATCGAGGTCCGAGGCGCCGAACGCCTGCCCTCCCACGCGCATCCGGAAGCCGGCGGTCGCGCGCAGCGGACCGGCCGTCGCATCCTCCGCCCCGGCCTGACCGCCCCCTCCGGGCGCCTGGCGGTCCGCTTCGCGGGAGGCCTGCTCGGCCGCGTCGACGATCTTGCCCAGAGCCTCGCCCAGCGGGCCCAGAAGCCCGCCGAGACGCGCGTCGATCTCCTCGATCGCGGCGCGCCCGCGCAGCGGCGGATCCCGGTCCGGATGCGATCCGTCCGTCCCGCCGTCGCGCCCTTGCCGTCCCGGTCGTTTCGCCATCGGGGTCCGTCCTCGCTCCGCTCAGCTCTCCATCCGGGCCAGGCGGGCGTCGAGCGCCTCCAGCCTGGCGCGGAGCTCCTCGTTCTCGCGCTGCAGGGCGCGGGCGTCGGTGGACAGCATCGGATCGGCGGTCCACCAGTCGATCCCGATCTCGCGCGCCTTGTCGACCGAGGCGATCAGCAGCCGCAGCTTGATCGTCAGAAGCTCGATCCCCACCAGCGAGACGGTGACGTCGCCCGCGATCACCACGCCGCGGTCGAGCACCCGCTCCAGCACGTCGGCGAGCCCGTCCCCGCCTGTCGAGCTCCGGATATCCAGGCTCATGCGGCCCCGTCCTCCCGGTGGTAGCGGCGCAGGCGGGTGAACCGCTCGCAGTCGCCGGTGGGATCGAGCAGCAGCTCGTAGGTCGCCAGAAGGTCGTTGTCGCCGATGCGGGCCCTGGCCTCGATCACGTCGACGGTCACGCGCCAGCCCTCGCCCTGACGCTCGCAGGAGACGACCGCGTCCACCCGAAGCTCCGAGAACAGGGCGGCGGCGTCGCGGGCGATCTCCATCGCCTTGCGAAGGCCGATGGACGGGGCGGCGGGCGCCTCGGGCGCCGCCCCGGGGGCCGGGGCCTTCGGCTCGGCGGTCGCGCTCATCGTCCGCCCCGCGGCGCGCGGGCGTCGTCCGCGGCATCGTCGGGCCAGGCGTCGTCGAGGACGTCCAGCAGCATCGCCCCCGCGTCCCGGGCCGCGTCCCGGCCGGCGCGGGCCGCGCGGGCGCGCATCTCGAGCTGCAGCAGCTCGCGCTCATAGCGCTGGCGCTCGAATTCGACCCGCACCAGGCCGCTGGCCGCCTCGGTGCGCGAGCGCGGCGAGCGGCGCGGCCCGGACGGGGCGCGGCGGCGGGGCATCAGCGGCGGCTGTTTCATGCGGCGGACTCCTGGTCGGCCGCGCTTCGGCGCGCGCGGCGCAGGGGCGCAAGCGTCATCTCGGGCTCGGTGTCTGCGGAGGCGACCGCCGC
>CAXGVP010000691.1:0-2784 GCA_964013055.1 uncultured Albimonas sp. | reverse complement strand
GCGATCGCAAGCTTCGGCCGCGGAGCTGAGCCGCACTTACGGCATCAACCCGAAGACGGTGTCGAAGTGGCGCAAGCGAGCGACGGTCGAAGACCTCAGGACCGGGCCGCGTGAGCCGCGCTCAAGCGTTCTCAGCGGCGAAGAGGAGGCGGCGGTCGTCGCGTTCCGGCGCCACACGCTGCTGCCGCTGGACGACTGCCTCTACGCCCTGCAGCCGTCGATTCCGCACCTGACTCGCTCTTCCCTGCATCGCTGTCTGCAGCGGCACGGGATCAGTCGGTTGCCCGATGTCGGCGACAAGCCGGCCAGGCGGAAGTTCAAGCGCTACCCGATCGGCTACTTCCATATCGACATCGCCGAGCTGCGCACCGGCGAGGGCAGGCTCTACCTGCTGGTGGCCATCGACCGCACCAGCAAGTTCGCTTTCGCCCGCCTTGTTCCAAAGGCAGGGAAGATGGCCGCGGCGCAGTTCCTCCGCGACCTGATCGAGGCCGTGCCCTATCGCATCCACATCGTGCTCACCGACAATGGCGTGCAGTTCGCCAACCGCCAGCGGGACGTGCACGCCCTCGCTCACATCTTCGGTCGCGTCTGCCGCGAGCATGACATCGAGCACCGTCTGACCAAGGTGAACCACCCCTGGACCAACGGCCAGGTCGAGCGCATGAACCGCACGATCAAGGACGCCACCGTCCGCCGTTATCACTACGACGGCCACGAGCAGCTGCGCGGCCATCTCGCCGATTTCCTCGCGGCCTACACCTTCGCCCGGAGGCTCAAGACGCTCGGCGGCCTCACCCCCTACGAGTTCATCTGCAAAGCCTGGACATCACAGCCAGACAGATTCAGGCTCGATCCCGTCCATCAAATGCCGGGACTGAACACCTAGGCGCTCAGGCCGCCTGGGCGGCCCGGCGGGCGGCCTGGCGGGAGACCAGGCGCACCTTGCGCGGGGCCGCAGCCCAGATGCAGCCGATGCAGACCACCGACAGCGCCAGGCACAGCCAGAAGCCGGCGGCGTAGCCCCCGGTCTGGTCGCGGATCACGCCCATCAGCCACACGCCCGCCGCCGCCCCCATGTTCGCCACCAGGCTGATCGCGGTGAGGATGGTGGGGAAGCGCCGGCCCTGGAAGATCTCGGCCGGGATCGCGCCGAAGATCGCCGCCACCCCGTTGCCGAGCAGGCCCTGGAACACCACCATCGTCCACATCAGCGCCGCCGAGGGCGCCTGGTCGAGCAGCAGCAGGCAGACCGAGGCGATCACGTAGCCGATGCCCGCCACCGTCCAGCCGATCTCGCGCCCCCAGCGGTCCGAGAGCGCGCCGACCCCGATCTGCCCGGCGATGCCGAAGAAGGCGACCATGCCCAGCGCCAGCGCCGCGACGCGGGCGTCGAAGCCCTGGTCGACCAGGAACCGGGTCTGGTGCACCTGGATCGCGTACCAGATGAACAGCCCGCAGAAGTAGCCCGACGCCACCCACCAGAACCGCGAGGTGCGGATCGCGAGGCGCAGGGTCCAGTCGGTCTCGGCCCATTGGCGATCCACCACCGGGTCGATGGCGGCGCGGGGCGCGTCGCCGGGCTCGGGCGCGGTCTCGCCGTCCGGCAGCAGGCCCATGTCCTCGGGGCGGGTGCGCTGGAAGGCGAGGTTGAGGGGGATGATCGCGGCCGCCGTGATCACCGCCACCGCGAGGCAGGCGGTGCGCCAGCCCTCGGTCTCGATCAGCCACTGCATGGCGGGCAGGAGCGCCACCGAGGCCACCCCCACGCCGGCGAAGGCCAGCCCGATGGCCAGCCCGCGGTTGCGCACGAACCAGTTGGGCAGGAACATCGAGTGGGAGATGTAGCTCATCGCCATCGAGCCGTTGACCGCCAGCAGGCCGAAGGCGACGTAGAGCTCGAACGGGGTCGAGACCTGGGTGGCGGCGACATAACCCAGCGCCACCATGGCGGCCCCCACGGGGATCGCGCCGCGCGGGCCCCAGCGGGTCATCATCCACCCCACCACAGGCAGGAAGGCGGTGGAGGCGAGGAAGCCCACCGAGAACGCGCCCGAGGTGACGCCCGAGTTCCAGCCGAATTCCTCGATCACCTGGGGGAACAGCAGGCCGAAGCCGGTGCGCGCGGTGACGGCGACGCCCATGGTGACGAAGGCCACGCCGACGACGATCCAGCCGTAGTAGAGGCGCGGTCTCCGGCGCGCCGCGGCGGCGGCGGAGGGCGGGGGAACGGCGGTCATGGAAATCTCCTCCCGGGGGCCCGCGCGTCTTGCGGCGCGGTGCTTTGCGCTCGACCATAGGCGGCCGACGCGCGGCCTGTCGATGACCTGCAAGGTCGTCCTGCCTGCTCGTCCGGCTCCGTCCCCGAGCCTGCCGAGGGCGGCTCCCCCGCCGGACCCCAGGCGCCTCGCGTCCCGCGCCGGAGGCGCCGCGTCCCGCGTGGCGCGCGTGGGTCGGTCTCGCCCGCGGCGCGGGGGGAGCGTCGCGCCCGTGGCGCCCGACCCCGTTGCAGGCCGGGCGAAGACCTCCGTCCGGGGCGCGCGGTGCGCGAGGGCCCGAGAGGGGGTCTTCCCGCATCGCCTGCAACGGCGACCGAGCTCAGGGACCGCCGGACCGCCACCTCCCTGCGACCCGGGCCAGGCGCCCGGGTCCAGCGGCGGAGGCGCCGCGTCTCGCGGAGCGCGTGTGGGACAGTCGCGTTCGCGGCGCGAGGCGGGCGTCGCGCGTGGGACGGGCGCATGGCGACCGGCGCGTGCGCCTCCAGCCTGCGCCTTGGGGACGACC
>CAXGVP010000690.1:0-2786 GCA_964013055.1 uncultured Albimonas sp. | reverse complement strand
CGCCTGGCCGACCGCCGAGATCGCGGTGATGGGCGCCAAGGGCGCGGTCGAGATCCTCTATCGCTCCGAGCTGGGCGACAAGGAGAAGATCGCCGAGCGCACCAAGAACTACGAGGACCGCTTCGCGAACCCGTTCGTCGCGGCCGAGAAGGGCTTCATCGACGAGGTGATCATGCCCCAGTCTACCCGCAAGCGGGTCAGCCGGGCCTTCGCCGCGCTTCGCAACAAGAAGCTCGAGAACCCGTGGAAGAAGCACGACAACATTCCGCTGTGAGCGCGGAATAGTCACGCAGGGACGCAGATGGACCATCCCATCTTCCATATGATCGGCGGGGGGGCGCGACCCGTGGCCCCCTTCAGCCACGCCGTGGAGGCGGACGGCTGGGTGATCCTGACCGGCCAGATGCCCACGGATCCCGCCGCCCCCGACGCGCCTCTGCCGGCGGGCATCGAGGCGCAGACGCGGCGGGTGATGGAAAACCTCGAGATCGTGCTGAAAGGCCTCGGGCTGGACCTGAGCCACGTCGTGCAGTGCCGCTGCTACCTGACCGAGTTCGAGCGCGACTACGCGGCCTTCAACGACGCCTACAAGAGCTTCTTTCCCGCCGATCGCCTGCCGGCGCGCACCACCGTGGGGGTGACCGCGCTCGCCGTCGGGGCGCGGGTGGAGATCGACTGCCTCGCGAGGCGGCCGCAATGACCCGCGCGCAGGACGTCGCAATCCAGGGCCCCGGCTTCGCAGCCGGAAAGGGTCTGTCGACCGATCCCGCCCCCGCGGCCGGGCCGGTTTGTCGCGATGTCCTGCGCGGGCGGGGCGCCCTATCTTCGGGTCAGGATGTGCAGACGTCGACCGGGGCCGCGCCCCGGCGGGAGACGCGCGATGACGCCCGGACCGAAGAAGCCTCACGACCCCTGGCGGCTGGCGAAGTTCGTCGCCCTGCATGCGGCGACCGGGATCGTCGCGGGCTGGGTCTGCCTGCTGATCCTGCTGTGGCTGGACGTGGGCGGGCTGGGCGGCCTGGTCGAGCGGGCCGAGCGCTCGGAAATGGCGACGGTCCTGCTGGCGATCGGCTTCGGGACCTCCTTCGGGTTCATCGGCATCGCCTGGGGCGTGCTCGCGGTGCTGCCGCACGAGAAGGACTGACCGGGGCCGCCCCGCGTCCGCAGACGCGGAGGCTTTCCCGCACAGTGGAAGGACTGGGGCGGGGCCGCGCCGTATTCCGCGCGGTTTCCGCCACAGGCGACCCCCATCTCTCTCTCAGCCACGTTCGAGAGAGAGGAGAAGCATCATGTCCATCAACGGCAACGCCGTCCTGCGTCGCGGCCTTCTGTCGGCCTCGGTCCTGGCCCTGGGCCTGGGCGTCGCGGCCTGCGGCAACTCGCAGGGCGAGCGCGCCCTGTCCGGCGGCGCCATCGGCGCGGGCGTCGGCGCCGCGGCCGGCGCGGTCACCGGCGGCAGCCTCGCGACCGGCGCCATCGTGGGCGGCGCGGCCGGCGCCGCGACCGGCGCCCTCACCGACGCCGACGACATCCGCCTCGACTGAGGCCGCAGCCCGTCTCCGCCCCGTGGGGCGGGCGGGCGTCGCCCTCGCGGCGACCGGACCGGCGGGGAGCCTTCGCTCCGCGCCGGTTCCGGCCGTCCGGGCCCCCGCGGGCCCGGTTCATCTTGGTCAGGCTTCGCGCCCCGGTGCCACGATCACGCAAACGTCGGTCGTGAAATCGCCCCGGAGCGACGGAACTTCCGCCCTCGTTCGTTTGCATGTTCGGACCAACGTCCGAGCAGAAGGAGGGACGGCATGTCCTCGACGCGTATCTTCAATTCCCGCATCGCCCTGGGCGCCGGCGTCGCCGCGCTGCTGCTGGCGGCCGGCTGCGGCAACTCCACCGGCGAGCGGGCGGTGTCCGGCGGCGCCATCGGCGCGGGCCTCGGCGCCGGCGCCGCGGCCGTCACCGGCGGCGACTGGGCGACCGGCGCCATCCTGGGCGGCGCTGCAGGCGCTGCAACCGGCGCCCTCACCGATTCCGACGACATCGACCTCAACGGCAACAACCGCAAGAAGCGTCGTCGCTGACGATCGTGCGGCCGCGCGCCGGACGGGCCCTGCGCCCGTTCCGGCCCGGCCTGCGTTTCCGGCCCGCCGCGCCGCCCTGACGGGCGTCGCGCGCGCAGCCTGCAACCATCACCCATCGGCCCGCCGCGCTGACGCGCGGCGGGCCGTCGTGCATTCCGGGCCGGCCTTCGCCGCCTGACCAACCCAACCGGGGAGGGACGATGTTCAAGAAGATCCTGATCGCCAACCGCGGCGAGATCGCCTGCCGGGTCATCAAGACGGCCCGCAAGATGGGCATCAAGACGGTCGCGGTGTATTCGGACGCCGACAGGAACGCGCTGCATGTGCGCATGGCGGACGAGGCGGTCCACATCGGTCCGCCGCCGGCCTCCGAGTCCTACATCGTCATGGACAAGATCCTGGACGCCATCAAGCAGACCGGGGCCGAGGCCGTGCACCCCGGCTATGGCTTCCTGTCGGAGAACCCGAAGTTCGCCAAGGCCCTGGAAGACGCCGGCGTCGCCTTCATCGGCCCGCCCGCCGGCGCCATCGAGGCGATGGGCGACAAGATCACCTCCAAGAAGCTGGCCGCCGAGGCCGGCGTCTCGACCGTGCCCGGCTACATGGGCCTGATCGAGGACGCCGACGAGGCGGTGAAGATCGCCGGCGAGATCGGCTACCCGGTGATGATCAAGGCCTCCGCCGGCGGCGGCGGCAAGGGCATGCGCATCGCGT
>CAXGVP010000689.1:0-2797 GCA_964013055.1 uncultured Albimonas sp. | reverse complement strand
TGCAACCGCAAGCGGGATGTGGACGTCGTCTACAAGTCGCTCAAGAAGCATGACTTCAACGTGGGCGCGCTGCATGGCGACCTCGACCAGTCGGTGCGCACCCGCACGCTGGACGGGTTCCGCTCGGGCGAGATCTCGATCCTGGTCGCCTCCGACGTGGCGGCGCGCGGGCTCGACATTCCGTCGGTGTCCCATGTGTTCAACTTCGACATGCCCATCCACTCCGAGGATTACGTCCACCGGATCGGGCGCACCGGCCGCGCCGGGCGCAAGGGCAAGGCGATCTCGATCTGCTTCCCGCACGAGCAGAAGCACCTCGACAAGATCGAGGAGATGATCGGCAAGCCGGTGCCCAAGCTCGACAGCCCGATGGCCGCCGAGGCGGAGCCAGAGGTCGAGGAAGGCGCCGCGCCCGAGCCGTCCGAGCGCGAGGCCGCCCGCGCCTCCCGCCGCCGCGCCCGCACCGCCCGCGGCCGCAAGAAGGACGATGCCGAGACCCCCGCGGTCGAGACCGCCGAGACCGAGGACGCGGTCGAGGCCGTGGCAGTGGCCGCCCCCGTGGCCGAGGAGGCCCCGGCCGAGGAGGCGCCGAAGGAGCGTCGCCGCGGGTCGCGCCGCCGCAAGTCCAGCTCCGAGGATCCGCGCGACGCGGCCCCCGTCGAGGACCCCCGCGACGCCGCCCCCTCCGCCCGCAACGAGCGGGAGGAGCGCGCCCCCCGCCGCGAGCGCGAGGACCGGAGCGACCGGAGCGCCCGCAACGATCGCAGCGACCGGGATGATCGCAACGACCGCACCGACAAGGGCGGCCGCCGCCGCGGTCCGGTGGTCGGCATGGGCGACCATGTGCCCGCCTTCATGCTGCGCGAAGTGAACCTGGAGCGGATCCTGGGCCGCAGCGTCTCGACCGAGGACGACGAGGCCGACGGCGACCGGCGCAGCGAAGCCGCCTGAACGGCCGCGCCTTCGTCGTGAGAGTTCAGCCCGCCGGCTTGCCGGCGGGCTTCTTCATGCGCGCCCCCCCGTGAGACGTGCGGCGCCGCGGCCGGCGCCGGCATCCAAAGGCCCTTTGTTTCACGATGACGCATATGCGAGTCCGCCCGCCGAGCGATCCACCCCGGATTGTGGACGGTACGTTGCGTCAACACGGTGCGTGCAGACTTTTCCGTTCACGTCCGATCTGCCTATAGACTTCGTTCATGACGACGTCGAAGCCACGATATTCGCAGCGCCCGTCGCCCCCGACGCCCCGCGTGCGCCCCTCGCCCCCGGCGGCACGCCAGGTCCCGCCGCCACCGGCGATCGGCGTTCGGGTCCCGCCGGCATCTGCGACCGGCGGTCTGGTCCCGCCGGGATTGGCGATCGGCGTCCCGGTTCCGTCGCCTGCCGCGATCTTCCCGGGTGCATCGCTTCCGGCAATCACTCCTGACCCATCGCCGTCGGCGAGTGCTCCTGTTGCGTCGCCTTCGGCGACAGGCGTGCGGACATGAGCGCTCCGGTCCCCGTCGTCGTCATCGGCGCCGGCCGCGAAGGCCTGCGCCAGGCCCGCCTGGCGCGGGCCTGCGCGGGGCTGTCGCTGAGCGCGATCATCGACCCCGCCGACAGCGCGCGCGAGCGGGCGGCCGAAGCGGGGTTCCCCGTGGCGGCCGAGCTCGACGACGCCCCCGGGAGCGTGGCCGCCGCGATCATCGCCCTGCCCCTCGCCACCCGCGCCTCGGCCGCCGAGGCCGTGGCCGAGCGTGGGCTCGCGGCCCTCACCGACCGCGGCCTCGCGCAGTCGCTGCGCGACGGCCGGCGGATCCGCGACGCCTTCGTGCGCGCCGGCGCGCCGCTGCTGGTCGGCCATCACCGCCGCCATCACCCCGCCGTCGCCGCCGCGCGCGAGGCGGCGCAGGGCGGGCTGCTGGGCCGGGTGGTCGCCGCGGACGCCGTGTGGATGCTGCGCCAGCCCGAGGACGGCGGCGGCTTCGCCTGGCGGGTGCGCTCGGGCCAGGGCGCGGCGCTGACCCAGCTCGCCAACGAGGTGGACCTGCTGCGCTGCCTGCTGGGCGACGTCGCCTCGGTCTGCGCGCTGACCTCGCGCGCCACGCCGCAATCGCCCGAGACCGACTCGGCCGGCGCGCTGCTGCGCTTCGCCTCCGGCGCGCTCGCCACGGCCCTGCTCAGCTCGGTCGGCCTCTCGCCCTGGGGCTGGGAGGCCGCGAGCGGCGACGACGAGGATTTCGCCCGCAGCGGCGAGGACTGCCTGCGCCTGGTCGGGGCGGAGGGGGCGCTGTCGCTGCCCTCGCTGACCTACTGGCGCCACAACGGCGCGGGAAAGGGCGACTGGTCGAGGCCGCTCTCGCGCCTGCCCCTGCCCAGCCCGGCGCTCGATCCGCGGGCCGCGCAGCTCGACCATTTCGCCCGCGTCGCGCGGGGCGAGGCCGAGCCGCTGGTCCCCGCCGACGACGCGCTGCGCAGCCTCGCGGCCGCGCTGGCGGTGGAGGAGTCGGCGCGCACGGGCAAGGTGCTCTCGCCCGACCCCGACCGCCCCAACGCCTGGGAGCCGACGGCGGCGGCGATCTTCCGCGGCCTCGCGGCGCCCGATCCCGCCTCCGAGACGGACTGACGCCATGGACCTCGCCGCCGTCTCCGCCGGCCGGCAGGCCGACTGGAACAGTCACGACCGGATCCTGGCGCATTGCGCGCCCGATGCGATGCTCCGCCTTCGCAAGGCGCAGGCGCCGGTCGGCGCCGAGGGGCGCGGCCTCGACGCACTGCGCGCCTGCTGGGGCGCGGCGCCGGCCCGCCAGCCCGACCT
>CAXGVP010000688.1:0-2807 GCA_964013055.1 uncultured Albimonas sp. | reverse complement strand
CGCAGCCGAGCGCCGCGTCGAAGCGGTCGCGGGTCATCTCGAAGGTCGCCGCCTTGGCGGCCAGCGAGGCGTCCAGCGTCATCCCCGACAGCAGCGAGCCCAGGGCGCCGCCCCCGGCCGAGGCCGCGGCCTCCAGCTCGCCGAACAGCAGCGCGTAGGTCGGGTCGCCGGTGACGAAGACCCGCTCGAGGTAGCGCGCGGCGGCGGATTCCTGGCCGCGGAGCCCGAACTCCGCCCGGTCGATGTCGGCGCTGGCGGCCGCCAGCGTCAGGGTCTGGCCCTCGACATGCTGGTCGAAGCCGAACAGCGTGCTCTCGACCGTGTGGAAGCGCCCGGTGATCTCGCCCTGCGCCTCCAGCAGCCGGAACTCCGAGCCGCCGGCGACGGCCGAGGGCAACAGCGTCAGCGTGCCGCCCAGCGTCACGTCGCCGTCGACGCGCAGCAGGTCGAAGGCCCCGGTCAGGGCGTCGACGTCGGCGACCAGCTCGCCCACATCCCCCAGCGTCAGGTGGCCCCGGATCCGCAGGCGCGAGGCCTCGCCCGCGTCGCCCACCACCAGGCGGCCGCGGTTGACCACGTCCGCCTGGTAGACGCGCGCGCCCCGCGCCTCGCCGCCGCGCCGGTTGATCAGCCTCGCCGCGGGGGCCGAGGTCCGCCCTGTCGCGACCGTCGCCGCCGTGGTCGCCGAGATCGCGGAGCTCAGCGTGGGCTGGAACACCGTGCCGTCGGCGTAGCTGGCGAAGATCGAGCCGACGACCTGGCCGGAGTTGTCGACGGTCAGCCGCGACTCCGAGTCGTTGGTCGCCCCCACGTAGCGGATCGCCGCGCCCGACAGCGCGGTCAGCAGGCCGCCGTCCAGCAGCTTCACCACGTTGTTGCCGTTGCCCCCGTGGGCGAGCACGCCCACGCCGTGATCGCCCCGCCCGCCGACGACGGGGGCGGAGATGTCGATCTCGATCTTCTCGCCGTCGAAGTCGTCGCTCAGGCTCTGGGCGAAGATCGCGGCGCTGTCGCGGCCGGTGGCGGACAGGGGCGCCTCGACGACGACGGTCACCTGGCCGGCCCGGTTGCGCCCGTCGGGCACGCCGCTGCGCCCGGCCTGGACGCCGCCCTCCCATCCTGCGAGGCCGCCGCCCCCGCCCAGCGACTGACCGATCACGCCGTAGGCCCCGTCGCCGCGGGTCGCCAGGCTGGAGCCCAGCGTCACCACCACGTTCGACGCCGCGCCATGGCCGCCCGCGACCCCGTCGAAGCGGGTCGCGTCGCCGCGCGCGCCGCCCGTGGCGTAGACCAGCTCCACCCCGCCGGTCAGCGTGACGTCGCCCAGCAGGCCGCCGCCGCCGCCGATCGACTGGGCGACGATGCCGTGGGCGCCCTCGCCGGTGGTCAGGTTGCAGGGGTCGCCGGCCGCGTCGCAGCCGTCGCGGGGCTGGAGGGTCACCGTCACAGCCGCCGCGTCGCCGACGCCGCCGCCCAGGGTGATCCGCGCGATGTCCTCGGCGTCGCCGGTCGCGGCGATGCCGCCGCCGCCGCCGATGGACTGCGCGACCAGGCCGACGGCGCGGTCGCCGTGGGTGACGAAGGCCGCGGGCGCGTCCCAGGTCACCGGGCCGCCGTTCGCCGCGTAGTCGGTCCCGCCCGCGCTCTGGTCGCCGAGCGAGATCTCGATCCCCGAGCCGCCCTGCGACCCGCGCAGCCGCGCCACGCCGCCGCCGCCGCCGATCGACTGCAGCACCACCGCGTGGGCGTCGTCGCCCGACGTGGCGACGATCTGCTCCGCCGCCGCGCCGCTGGAGGGCGGTGCGTGGAGGACCTCGACCGTGCCGCCGTTCTCGTTCTCGCTCACGGCGGTCGCTCCCAGCCGGATCCCGGCCGCCCCGATCTGGTCCGCGGCGTGGGAGAACAGGCCCCCCCCGCCGCCGATGGATTGCAGCGCCAGCCCGTAGGCGCCGTGCCCCGACGTGCCGACCGACACGCCGCGGCCAGAGCCGGAGAGCGTCAGCGAGGCGGTCCAGCCCCGTCCATCCAGCCCGCCGTCCTGGCCCAGGGTCGCGTCGACCCCGGTCAGCCGGTCGGTGTCCCCGGTCTGCGCGAAGTCCGCGACCCCGCCGCCGCCGCCGATGGTCTGCAGGACCAGCGCGTCGGCGAAGTCGCCCTGCGTGACGATCCCGGCCTCGAGCGTGCCCTTGACCGTGCGCCCGTCGCCGCCGCTCTCCTGGCGGGCGCCGAGCCGGACCTCGGGATCGTCGGCGTTCACGTAGCCGCCGCCCAGCGGCGTGCCCGCGAAGACGCCGCCGCCGCCGCCGATCGACTGCAGCAGCGCCCCGCGCGAGAAGTCGCCGGAGGTGGCGATCGAGACCGCGTCCCCGGCCGCGCCGGCGATGTCGAAGGCGACCTGGCCGCCGCGGCCGATCTGGCCGACCGCGCCCAGCTGCAGGGTCGGAACCCCCTGCGCCGGCGCGATCAGCAGGCCGCCCCCGGCGCCGATGGACTGGCCCAGCAGCGCCGTCGCCGCCGCCCCCGAAGTGGCGGCCTGCGCCTGCTGGAACTGGATCTCGAGGCTGGAGGCGTTGGGCGTCGTTAATTGCAGGGTGCGAGGGTCGATCAGCGCGTTCAGTTGGCCGGTGGTGTTGGTCCCCCCGACCAGGGCGTCGAGGTTGTAGTTCCCGCGTCCCCCGTCGCCCGTGCGCAGCGAGGTCCCCAGCGCGCCGACGCCGCCGCCGCCGACGACGGTCTGCGCCACCAGGCCGAAGGCGCCGTCGCCCGCGGTGACCAGGCTCGCGCCCGGCTGCAGCTTCGCGGTCACG
>CAXGVP010000687.1:0-2810 GCA_964013055.1 uncultured Albimonas sp. | reverse complement strand
GCCCGAGAGGTCGTCGTTCCCCGCGCCGCCCAGCAGCGTGTCGTCCCCCGCGCCGCCGCGCAGCCGGTCGCGGCCCGAGGCGCCGAACAGCAGGTCGTCCCCCTCGCCGCCGAACAGCCGGTCGCGGCCCGTCCAGCCGCCCAACCGGTCGTCGCCGCCGTCGCCGGCCAGCACGTCGCCGCCCGCGCCGCCGCTCAGCCGGTCGGCGCCGCTGCCGCCGCCCAGGTTGTCGTAGCCCGCGCCCCCGAACAGCCGGTCCGCGCCCGCGTCGCCGCGCAGCTGGTCGTCGCCGGCCGCGCCCAGGATCCGGTCGTCGCCGCCGCCGCCATTCAGATCGTCATGCCCCGCGCCGCCGAACAGCCGGTCCGCCCCGCCCATCCCGTGCAGCCCGTCGGAGCGCCCGGAGCCCATCATCCGGTCGTCTCCTCCGGTCCCCAGCGCCTCGACGCGGCCCTGCTTGCCGGCGATCACGATGCGCGAGAAGGCCGTCTCGAGGAACCCGTCCAGCTCGCCGGCCTCGACCCGCGCCAGCAGCCGGCCGATCTTCCAGTCGAGCCCGGTCCAGGCCTGGAACGCCTTGCCCCCGCTCTCGAACACCAGCTTGTCCGCGCGGCCCGAGAGGTCGTCCCCCGCCCCCCGGATCCGGCCGGTCATCGCAAGCCGCAGGTCCCCGACCTCGAACTCCACCCGGCGGGCGCCGGCGCGCTCGGGGTCCGAGGCCAGCAGCCGTTGGGCGAAGTCCCCTCCCAGCGGCTGCGGATCGTCGTAGATCGAGATCCCCGGCACGGTCCGCACGACCTTCACCCTGGCGGCCATGGCCCGTCTCCCTCTGCAAGGCCCATCCCGCGCGCAGTCGGCGACGAATGGCGCGCAAGGTCAAGGGGCCGGCGGGCTCAGACGAGGATCGCCTCCTCCAGCGCCGCGGCGACGGCGGCGCGGGCCTCGGCGAGGCCCTCGGGCTCGATATAGACGCGGTCGTCGAGGATGAAGCGGCCGACCGTCTCCCCCGCCTCGATCACCGAGACGCGAAGCTGGTAGGCGTCCGCGCCGCGATCGCGGAACGCGACGCCCAGCGACGCGTCGGGGTCGAGCCTGAGGGCGTCGCCGACCTCGACCTCCCAGACGTAGCGGTCGGCGTCGAAGTCGTGGAAGCCGCGCAGGCGCAGGTCGAAGTCGGTGCGGTCGGTTCCGAAGCCGCCCGGGCCCGAGAAGTCGAAGACGTCGCGCCCGGCGCCGCCGCGCAGGTCGTCGTCGCCGGCGCCCCCCGCCAGCAGGTCGCCCCCGCCGCCGCCCCACAGCGTGTCGTCGCCGCCGCCGCCGAACAGCCGGTCGGCCTTGTCGCCGCCGTCGAGGATGTCGTCCCCCCCGCCTCCGAACAGCACGTCGGGGCCGTCCTTGCCGTTGAAGGGTCCCTCGATCCGGTCGTCGCCCCGGCCGCCGAACAGCCGGTCCGACCCCGCGCCGCCGATCACATGGTCGTCGCCGCCGCCGCCCTTGACGATGTCGTCGCCCGCGTCGCCGTGGGCGTAATCCGCGCCGCCGCCGCCGAAGACCCGGTCGTCGCCGTCGTCGCCGTGCAGGTTGTCCTTGCCGCCGCCGCCCCACAGCCGGTCGCGCCCGTCCTGGCCCGCGAGGATGTCGCCCCCGCCCTGCCCCCTGGCGCGGTCGTCGCCGTCCCCCGACCAGATGTGGTCCCGGCCGCCGCCGCCGTCGATGCGGTCGCGCCCCTCCATCCCGTGGATCACCTGGCCGCCGCGGCCCGCCTCCATCCGGTCGTGCCCCTGCGAGCCGGTGAACAGGTAGACCCCGCCCCCGGCCTTGAACGACCAGCTCTCGTCGTTCAGCAGGGCCTGGATGGCGTAGGGATCGCGGCCGTCCTCGACCTGCAGGATCGCGCGGATCAGGTCGTCGCGCACGTCCCAGTCGAGGCCCTTCCACACCTGGAAGACCTGCCCGTCCCACTTGAAGATCATCTTCTGGACGGTCCCGTCCTTCGGGTCGCCGTCGCGGTCGTACTGGAAGCGGCCCTTGAGGATCACCGTCAATGCCGAGGGTCCGGTCTCCTCCAGCACCGCCTTGCGGCGATTGCCGCGGATCGTGTCGTTGGCGAGCAGGAAGCTCTCGAAGAACGGGCCGCCGAAGACCTGCGGGTCGTGGTAGGAGGCCGTCCCCGGCGCGTCTCTCCTGGCGATGATCCTCGGCATGGCTCGTCCTTCCCCCTGTGGTGCGGCGCGTGTGCAAGGCCCCCCGCCTAACGCGGCGGCAGCAGGGAAGTCACGGACAGATCAGAGATTTTCCGATTTCATGCAGATGTTTTCGATGGGCGGGCCGACGTCCCGCCCCGCGGATCGCGCTCAGTCCTCGCGGGCGAGCTCCAGCAGCCGGGCCAGCACGCTCGCCTTGCGGGCGGTGGCGGGGAGGCCCAGCGCGGCCTCGGCGCCGGCGGCGAATGTCGAGCGGCCGACCCCCGCGGGCGCGTGCAGCATCAGGGCGCGCCCCTCCAGCCGCCAGGCCTCGTCCGGGGCCGCCAGCGCCTGCAGCCGCGCGAGGCGCGGATCGGGGGGCGGGGCGGCCGTCAGCCAGACGTGGCTCTCCGCCGCCGGCCAGCCGGGGGGGAGGGCGGCCAGGATCGCCGCCAGCGCCTCGACCTCCAGCGCCACGGCGGCGGGGGCGAAGCCGGCGCGCGCCTCCAGCGCCGGCCCGAGGCGGGCGAGCAGCGGGCCGGCCCCGGCCTCGGCATGGTCGAAGACGGCGTTGCCGGACTGGATCAGGGTGCGCGGACGCGCGGCCCCGATCCCGGCCAGGGCCTC
>CAXGVP010000686.1:0-2810 GCA_964013055.1 uncultured Albimonas sp. | reverse complement strand
GGGCGGGGATCGCGACGCCCCCCGGGACGACCTCGCGTCGGAGGCGTGGCGGGGTCTTGCGGCTTCCGCGCCGGATGCTCCGGGCGCCCGGGGTCCGCCGGCACGGCCGGGTCCGGTCGCCTCCGGGGGCGGCCGGGGGGGTCGACTCGCCGCGCGCATCGACTATACGGCCGGTTCCAGCGCACCCGAGCGAGGATCCGCCGCGATGACCAAGCCGACGAAGGAGGGGACGCCCGCCAAGGCCCCCCGCCCCCAGCAGGTCTACACCCTGTTGGTCGAGGTCGGCCGCGCCGAGGGCGACGGCCTGCCCGGGGACGCCACCGGCGCCGCCCTGATGTGCTACGCCTCCGGCGTCGACGAGCCCGAGGCGGTGCGCGAGACCGTGGCCGTCCTGAAGACCGCGGACCTCTCCCCCATCGAGGTCACCGGCTGGGGCACGATCGAGGAGCGCGAGGAGCGCGGCGAGGAGATCGACGAGACCGACCGCGAGCTGATGGCCCGCGCGCTCGCCGAAAACGCCGTGATCGTCGCCCAGGTCCAGCCCTTCTACGACTGAGCGCCCCGGGGCCGGCCCCTTCCCCGCCCCGCCCGGACCCTGCCGCGCCCCTTGCCTCCGCCCGCCCGATGCCTTGAAGATGCGAGCCATGACCGAAGCCCCCTCCCTCGCCCATCTCGCCGCCGCCGCGCGCGAGACCTATGTCTCGTTCTTCGCCGGCATGGTCGAGGCGACCGTCGAGCCGGGCGTCGAGGGCATGTCCGAGGTGGGCGTGGACCTCGAGGATCCCGACTTCGTCGGCGGCCTCTACCGATTCGACCTGGTGCTGCGTCTGCCCGACGATCGGGCGGTGTCGCTGGACTTCGCGATGGAGGTCCCCCACGGCCAGGACCTGCCCGCCTTCGCCGAGCAGGTGGGCGCCCTGACCCTGCACGTCTTCCGCCTGCGCTGGGACGACGTGGTGGTGCACCACGACCTGTCCGACCTGCCCGAGACCGCGCTCGAGGGCTGGTTCGATCGCTGGTTCAACGTCCACGAGCCCGAGGGCGAGGACGACCCCTTCCCCTCCGACCGGCTGCATTCCGCCTCGGTCGCGCCGGGTGCGGTCTCGGTCGATTTCGGCACCGCCCCCCCGGCGGCGCTGGTCGAGCTGGTGTCGCTGCTGGAAGAGGCCGGGGCGAAGGCCGTGCAGATCGACGCCTCGCGCGACGACGCCGACGTGGACCCCGACGACGAGACGCTGGAGGACGTGGACCTGGACGAGGAGACGAGCCTGCTCGATCTCGTCCGCCGCCGCGGCCCCCTGCTGAACTGAGCCGGTGAGCCTCGACCGGTTCGGCCGCCCGCCCCCGGGCCAGGCGTCCCCGCGCCCCTTGCCGCAGGGCGACTACCGCTTCGTGGCGCTGGACGTCGAGACCGCCTGCGGCCCGTCCTCCTCGATCTGCCAGATCGGGCTGGCCTGCGTGCGCGGGGACGGCGGGATCGAGAGCTGGTCGACCTTCGTCGATCCGGGGGCGGAGATCGTGTTCTCCAACACCTGGCTGCACGGGATCGGCCGGGCGCATGTCCACGGCGCGCCCCTGTTCCCCGCAGCGCTGGACCTGCTGTCGCCGCTGCTGGGCCGGCAGCCGCTGATCCAGCATTCCTCCTTCGACAGCCGCGCCGTAGCGGCCGCCTGCGCGCTGGCGGGGCGCGAGCCGCCCGCGTGGCTGTGGCTCGACAGCGTGCGCATCGCCCGCGCCGCCTGGCCGGAGTTCAAGGGGAACGGGGGCCACGGCCTGGGCCATCTGAAGCGGGCCCTCGCGCTCGACTTCCACCACCACGACGCCGAGGAGGACGCCCGCGCCGCCGCCCTGGTGGTGCTGAAGGCCGAGGCCCGCCTGGGCCTGCCCTTCGCCGAGATCGCCCCGCCGCCGGCCGCGCGTCGCCGGATGGCCGCAAATCAGGGTTGACGCAGACGTCAATTCGGCCCTCGACGCATTCCGTTAAAACCTTTTCAATATCCCTCTGGCGATCTCCTCCCGCGGTTGAGTAGGGAGACGTCGGATGAGCGAACGCACGGAAAAGCTGATGGCGCTGCTCGGGCCCAAGGGCGCGAGCGCTGGGACGGACCTGCCGCTGCCGGGGCCCGGCGACTTCGTGCGCGCGGGTCTCGCCGAGCAGGTCTCGCAGGTCTACCGCGCGCTCGGCGGCCTGCTGGACGAGCCGCCGGTCGACCGCATCGGCGCCTGGACGCTGGCCTTTCACTCCATGGCCGTGGCGCTGGACGAGGAGCAGCACTTCAACCGCTGGCGCGCCGTCACCCTGGCGGCGCCGGCCTACCGGGTGCTGGGTCACTTCCCGACCCGCAAGTACCTCGACTTCTGCGAGAGCTTCGAGAAGCAGGCGATCGAGATCGGCGCCATGGGCGACCGCTGGACCACGCCGAGCGCCGAGCGGGAGTTCGGCCCTTCCGGTCCCAACGGCGCCCTCGACGGCCTTGGCTCGGCCCGCTGGCGGCAGCGGGCGTTCTTCGACTTTCTCAAGGACCTCGCGCCGCTGGCGCTGGGGCTTCCGATGATGCGGCTGGCGATCTGGGACCGGGTGGCCTTCGGCAGCGTCTCGATGACCCTGGGGCCGGCGCTGGACGAGCTCGGCGCCGCCTCCGCCATCGCCCGCCTGATCGAGGCCCGCCGCCCGCTGGAGACGACCGGCCCCGCCTGAGCCTGCCCCCGCCGCCCGCAGGCGACCGCCGGCCCCGCCTGAGGCCGCCCGCGGGAGACGACCGGACGCGCCCGAGGCCCCCCGCGGGAGACGACCGGACCCGCCGGGCGCG
>CAXGVP010000685.1:0-2810 GCA_964013055.1 uncultured Albimonas sp. | reverse complement strand
GCTGATGTCCAACGTGCTGCTGAAGGGCGGGGTCGGCGCCGACCTCTTCGGCGCGGTCCACGCCTGGGTCGGCCACTGGCCCGGCGGCCTGGCGGTGGCGACGATCCTGTCGTGCGGGATCTTCGCCGCCATCTCCGGGTCGTCCGTGGCGACCGCCGCCACCATCGGCACCGTGGCCATTCCAGAAATGATCTCGCGCGGCTACGACCGGCGCTTCGTCTACGGGCTGCTGGCGGCCGGCGGCACGCTGGGCATCCTGATCCCGCCCTCGATCCCGATGATCGTCTACGGCTTCATCACCGAGGAATCGGTCATCGCCCTGTTCCTCGCCGGCGTCGGCCCGGGCATCCTGCTGGTGGTCCTCTTCATCGTCTACGCGATGATCCACGCCCGCTTCTTCGGCGGCCAGCGCCCCGAGCCCGCCGCCACCTGGGAGGAGCGCCGCCGCGCCACGCTGCGCGCGGCCCCCTCGCTGGCGCTGTCCGCCCTGATCATCGGCGGCATCTACTCGGGCGCCTTCACGCCGACCGAGGCCGCGGCCATAGGCTTCGCCGCCGCCCTGCTGATCACCGCCGGGATCCTGCGCAGCCTTTCCTGGAAGGGCCTGCGCGAGGCGATCTTCGAGTCCATGGCCACCACCACCGCCATCCTGCTGATCATCGCCGGCGCCAAGATCTTCGGGAAGGCGATCACCCTCTACCGGGTGCCGCAGGACATCTCGGCCTTCATCTCCGAGACGATCCACACGCCGCTCGCCTACATCATCGTGGTCGCCGCGATCCTGCTGCTGATGGGCCTGGTGTTCGAGGCGTTGTCGATGGTGCTGATCATGACGCCCGTCCTGCTGCCCGCCGCGCTCTCGATGGGGTTCGACCCGATCTGGTTCGGGGTGTTCATGGTGATCATGGTCGAATGCGCGCTGATCACGCCGCCGGTGGGGCTGAACCTCTACGTGATCCAGGCGGTGGCGCGAACGTCGCTCGCCGAGGTCTCGCGCGGGGTGATCCCGTTCCTTTTCATCATGTTGCTCACCGTCGCGATCCTCTACATGGTCCCCGACCTCGCCATCTACATCCCCTTCAAGCTCTAGAGGCCGCGCCATGTCCGCCCCCGACCGCCTCCGCGCCCTGCTGGCGCAGGATCGCCTTCTGGTGATGCCCTGCTGCTTCGATCCGCTGTCCGCCAAGCTGATCGAGCAGGCGGGTTTTCCGCTGACCTTCATGTCCGGCTTCGCCGCCTCGGCCGCCCGGATCGGCGAGCCCGACCTCGGCCTGATGAGCTATGCCGAGGTCGCCGACCAGGCCCGCGCCATCGCCGATGCGGTGACGATCCCGCTGATCGGGGACGGCGACACCGGCTACGGCAACGCGATGAACGTGCGCCGCACGGTGCGCGGCTTCGCCCGCGCCGGCTGCGCCGCGGTGATGATCGAGGACCAGAAGGCCCCCAAGCGCTGCGGCCACACGCCCGGCAAGGAGGTGGTGGAGCGCGAGGAAGCCTTCGACCGCATCCGCGCCGCCGCCGATGCCAAGGCGTCCGACGACATCCTGATCCTCGCCCGCACCGACGCCCGCCACGAGCATGGTCTGGCCGAGGCCATCGACCGCGCCCACCGCTTCCACGAGCTCGGCGCCGACATCCTCTTCGTCGAGGCCCCCCGCACGGCCGAGGAGATGCGCACCATCTGCACCGAGCTCCCCGGCCCGAAGATGGCCAACATCGTCGAGGGCGGCGAGACCCCCGCCCTCTCCCACGCCGAGCTCCAGGACATCGGCTTCTCCATCGCCGCCTACCCGCTGACCCTGCTGGCCGCGGCGATGCAGGCGATGACCCGGGCGCTGGGAAAGCTCGCTTCCGACGCCCCGCGCGACGGGCTGATGGATTTCGCCGAGCTACGGACCCGCATCGGCTTCGACGCCTACTACGACGCGTCGGAGCGCTACCGCTCCTCCGCCCGCGCCCGCTGAGGCCCGCGGCTCAGCGACAATCGGCGGAGGCCAGCGCCTCCGCCGCCGGATCCGTCCAGCGCACCAGCAGCCGGCGGGGCAGGGCCTGCGCCTTCGGCCCCCCGGCGCGGTAGCCGGGGGTGAGGATCTCCAGCTCGCGCAACGCCTCCCGCCGCTCCGTCGGCAGCGGATAGCGCGGGTCGGCGCCGTTGGAGGTGAAGACGCCCGGATTGGAAAAATCCGAGGACGCCAGCCGCCACACCGCATCCGGGGCGACCCAGACCACCTCGACCGAGGCCTCCGCGCCCGAGCTCCGGCAGACCCGCGTCTCCGGCCCCAGCCTCTCGCGCAGTCCTTCCAGCAGCGCCTCGGCGTCCCCCGGCGCGATCTCCCGCCGGCGCTTCTCGAACAGCACCTGCCGCAGCCCGTCGCCGTCCAGCTGGAAGATCGCCCGGAACCGCAGCCCGGCCAGCTCGACCTCCGGCGCCACCAGCGCCTTGCGCAGCCCGCCGCCGTAGGCGAGCCCGCTCTCCACCGCCTCCGGCACGACGTCGCGCAGCACGGCGGCATCCATGCCCCACCGCGCCGCCGCCCAGTCGGCCGCCGCCGCCGGGGTCGCCCAGATCATCATCGCCGCCAGCGCAATCCGTCTCATCCCCTCGCAGATGGCCCGCGCCCCCCTCCCCGGCAAGCGCCGGCGGCGCCCCCCGCAGGCCACGAGCCCGCCCGCCAGCGCCTGTTCTCCGGAGCCGTCCGTCGCTGATGCCGTGAAGAGCGACTCGCCCCCGGGGGTCAAGGATCGCGCAGCGACCCGCGCTTGCGCGGGCTTGTCCTTGACCCCCGCGGGCGAGTCGCTCAGGCATC
>CAXGVP010000684.1:0-2812 GCA_964013055.1 uncultured Albimonas sp. | reverse complement strand
CCCCGGCCGCCGCGGCCGCGCCGCGGCCCCGCCGCCGCTGGCGGCTGCCGTCGGCCGGGGTCCCCTGGTTCTCGGGCCTGATCCTGCTGCTGCTGGTGGTCTGCACCCTCGGCGGCGACGCGCTGACCCCCTGGAACCCCGCGGCGCTGGACCTGCGCGCCAACTTCCAGCCGCCCGTGTGGGCGGAGGGGGGAAGCTGGGCGCATCCGCTGGGCACCGACAACCTGGGCCGCGACATCCTCAGCCGGATCGTCGCCGGGGCGCGCGTGTCGCTGGTGGTCTCGCTGTGGGCGATCGTGCTGTCGGGGGGCATCGGCTCCCTCGCGGGGATGGTCGCCGGCTACTTCGGGGGCTGGGCGGACGTGCTGATCATGCGGCTGGTGGACATCCAGATGTCGATCCCGCCGCTGGCGCTGGCGCTGATCCTGGCGGCGGTCCTCGAGCCCGGGCTGGAGACGGTGGTGATCGTGATCGTGGTCACCTACTGGACCTGGTATGCGCGCATCGTTCGCGGCGAGATCCTGTCGCTGAAGGAACGCGACTACGTGGCGCTCGCCAAGGTGGCGGGGGTGGGGTCGGCCACGATCTTCCACCGCCACCTCGCGCCCAACATCCTCAACACCATGCTGGTGCTGGCCACCCTGCAGATCGGGCAGGTGATCATCTTCGAGGCGTCGCTGTCGTTCCTCGGCCTCGGCATCCAGTCGCCGGCGATATCCTGGGGGCTGATGCTGGCCGACGCCCGGGCCTACCTGACCAACGCATGGTGGGCGATCACCATGCCGGGCGTCGCGATCATGCTGGTGTGCCTGTCCTCGAACCTCTTCGGCGACTGGCTGCGCGACGTGCTCGATCCCCGGAGGAAGCAACTGTGACGGATGCGAACGCGCCGGCCCTCGCGGTCGAGGACCTGGTGATGGAACTGCACCTGCGCCGGGGCGTGCTCCGCCCCGTCGACGGGGTCAGCTTCGAGGTCGGGGCCGGCGAGACGCTGGGCCTCGTGGGGGAGAGCGGATCGGGCAAGTCGATGACCTGCCTCTCGATCCTGCGCCTCTTGCCGAAGCCTGCGGGACGCATCGCGCGGGGCTCGGTCCGCGTGGCGGGCGTAGACCTCACGCAGCTCAGCGAGCGGGAGCTTGCGCGCGACTGGCGGGGGCGGCGGCTGTCGATGGTCACCCAGGACCCGATGACCTCTCTCAACCCGGTGTTCACCATCGGCGACCAGGTCGGCTCCCCCCTGCGCCACCACCGCATCACCCGCACCCTGCGCGAGACGCGCGCCCGCGCGGCGGAGGCCCTGGGCCGGGTGCGCATCCCCTCGCCCGAGCGGCGGCTGGACGAGTATCCCCACCAGTTCTCCGGCGGCATGCGCCAGCGCGCCGTCTCGGCGATGGCCATCGCCTGCGAGCCGCAGGTGATGATCGCCGACGAGCCGACCTCGAACCTCGACGTCACCATCCAGGTGAAGATGATCGAGCTCTACCGCGAGATCCAGAAGGAGACCGGCGTGGCGATCGTGCTGATCACCCACGACATGGGCGTCGCCGCGTCGATCTGCGACCGGGTCGCGGTGATGTACGCGGGGCGGATCGTCGAGCAGGGGCCGTCGCGCGCGATCTTCCGTCGTCCGGCGCATCCCTACACCCAGGCGCTGCTGGACTCGATCCCCCGGCTGGGGGCGCGGCGCAAGCGGCTCTATGCGCTGGGCGGCCAGCCGCCGGACCTGCTGGACCTGCCCAGGGGCTGCCGCTTCGCCGCTCGCTGCCCCAAGCGCATGGCCCGCTGCGACGAGGCCTATCCGCCGGTGTTCAAGCTGCCCGACGGCCATGTCTCGGCCTGCTGGCTCAGCGAGCCGGAGGCGGTCCATGCTGCTTGAGGCGCGCCACCTGGTGAAACGCTTCGACGTCGGCGGAGGGCTGTTCCGCCGCGCCGGCCAGGTCCACGCGGTCGAGGACGTCAGCTTCGGGATCGAGCCCGGCCGCACCTTCGCCCTGGTGGGCGAGAGCGGCTGCGGCAAGACCACCGTGGCCAAGCTGATGCTGCTGCTCGAGCGTCCGACGGCCGGCGAAGTCGTCTACCGCGGGCGCGCGGTCTCGGGCCTCTCGGGCGGGGCGCTGACCGAATTCCGCTCCGAGGTGCAGGCGGTGTTCCAGGACCCCTATTCCTCGCTGAACCCGCGCCTGCGGGTGGGCCGGATCGTGTCGGAGCCGCTGCTGGTCCACAACCGGATGAGCGGAGCCGAGGCGCGAAAGCGCGTCGAGGAGGCGCTGGAGGTCGTCGGCCTGCCGCGCGCCGCCGCCAAGCTCTACCCGCACGAGTTCTCCGGCGGCCAGCGCCAGCGCATCGCCATCGCCCGCGCCCTGGCGCTGCGGCCCAGGGCGCTGGTGCTGGACGAGCCGACCTCGGCGCTGGACGTCTCGATCCGGGCGCAGATCCTGAACCTGCTGTCGGACATCCAGGAGGAGTTCGGCCTCGCCTACCTGATCATCGCCCACGACCTGGCGCTGGTGGAGCACTTCTCCCACGAGACGGGGGTCATGTACCTCGGCGCGCTGGTGGAATGGGGGCCCACGCAGACGGTCTTCGACCGGCCCCGGCATCCCTACACCCAGGCGCTGCTCGCCTCGGCGCCGCATCCCGACCCCGATCATCCTCCGCCCGGCGACGTGATCCGGGGCGAGATCGGCTCTGCGCTGTCGCCGCCGGCCGGGTGCCGGTTCCACCCCCGCTGCCCCCATGCCTTCGCCCCCTGCGACCGCGCCGAGCCGGCGACGACCGACACGGGGCAGGGCGCCTCGGCGCGCTGCCATCT
>CAXGVP010000683.1:0-2812 GCA_964013055.1 uncultured Albimonas sp. | reverse complement strand
CGGCTCGGTCGCCATGGGCGGCGTGGCGCCGAAACCCTGGGCGATGCCTGAGGCGAACGCCGCCCTCCCGCAGGGCGCCGCGGCCGTGGCCGGGATCCTGTTCCGCGACGCGCAGCCCACCCCCCACAACGCCTTCAAGCCGAAGCTGGCCGAGCGGACGCTCGCCGCCCTGATCGCCCAGGCGCAGGAGGAGACCGAATGAAGTTCGACAGTCCCGCAGGACCCAACCCCGCCGACGCCGGCCGGGTCCTGGGCCGCCCCACGCCCCGGATCGACGGGCCGCTGAAGGTCTCCGGCCGCGCGCCCTACGCCTATGAGCGGCACGACGTGGCCCCCGACCCGCTCGTCGGCTACCCGGTCGGCGCCGCCATCGCCCGCGGCCGGATCCGCTCGATGGACACCGAGGAGGCGAAGCAGGCCCCCGGCGTGCGCGCCGTGATCACCGCGCTGGACATGGAGGCGCTGCCGACCTCTCCGATGAACGTCGCCACGCTCTTCGGCGGCGCGGAGGTCCAGCACTACCACCAGGCCGTCGCCGTGGTCGTCGCCGAGACCTTCGAGCAGGCCCGCGACGCCGCCCACCTGATCCGCACCGACTACGAGGTGGACGAGGCGGCCGAGTTCGACCTCGCCGCCGCCTGGGAGCGGGTGAAGGACGCGGAGATCGAGCCCGGTGCGACCGTCGGCGACTTCGACGCCGCCTTCGCCGCGGCCGCCGCCACCCTCGACCGGACCTACACGACCCCGCCCGAAAGCCACCAGATGATGGAGCCCCACGCCACCATCGCCCGGTGGCAGGGCGGCAGGCTGACGGTCTGGACCTCGAACCAGATGATCGAGTGGAACCGCCAGGCGCTGGCCGCCACCTTCGGCATCGACCCCGACGACGTGCGCGTGGACAGCCCCTATGTGGGCGGCGGCTTCGGCTCGAAGCTGTTCCTGCGGGCCGACGCCGTTCTGGCGGCCCTGGGCGCGCGGGAGACGGGCCGGGCGGTCAAGCTGATGCTGCCGCGCCCGCTGCTGGCCAACAACACCACCCACCGCGCCGGCACGATCCAGCGCTTGCGCATCGGCACGGACGACGCCGGCCGCATCACCGCCATCGAGCATGTCAACGCCTCCAACACCCTCCCCGGCGGCGGCGGCGAGACGGCGACCGCCCCCACCCGCATCTTCTACGCGGGCGAGAACCGGCGGATCGTCGAGCGCCCCATCGAGCTCGGCCTGCCCGAGTCCAACGCCATGCGCGCCCCCGGCGAGGCCTCCGGCCTGATGGCGCTGGAGATCGCCATGGACGAGATGGCCGAGGCGATCGGCATGGATCCCGTCCGGTTCCGCGTCTTCAACGACATCCAGCACGACCCCGAGGACCCCGACACCCCCTTCTCACAGCGCCGCTTCGTCGAATGCCTGGAGCGGGGCGCGCAAGAGTTCGGCTGGGCCGACCGGCCCTCGCGGCCGGGCTCCCGGCGGGAGGGCGAGTGGCTGATCGGCATGGGCGTCGCGGGCGGCTACCGCGGCGCGCCGGTGATGGCCTCGGGCGCGCGGGTCCGGCTGCGGCCGGACGGGACGCTCAGGGTCGAGACCGACATGACCGACATCGGCACCGGCTCCTACACGATCATCGCCCAGACGGCGGCGGAGATGATCGGCCTGCCGCTGGAGGCGGTCGAGGTCAGCCTCGGCGACAGCGCGCATCCGGTCTCCGCCGGCTCCGGCGGGCAGTGGGGCGCGGCCAGTTCCACCGCCGGCGTCTACGCCGCCTGCGTGAAGCTGCGCGAGGAGATCGCCTCCCGCCTGGGCAAGCCCAACGAGGCGCTCGGCTTCTCCGACGGCGCGGTGAGGGTGGGGGCCGAGACCACCCCGCTCAGCGAGATCGCCGCCGACGGCGAGATCGTGGCCGAGGACACCGTCGAGTTCGGCGGCGCCGTCGAGGAGCATGTCGTGGGCGCCTTCGCCGCCCATTTCGCCGAGGTCGGCGTCAACGTCTTCACCGGCGAGACCCGGATCCGCCGGATGCTGGCGGTCTGCGACGCGGGCCGGATCCTCAACCCGATCACGGCGCGCAGCCAGGTGATCGGCGCGATGACCATGGGCGCCGGCGCGGCCCTTTCGGAGGCGCTGGAGGTCGACCCCCGCCGCGGCTTCTTCGCCAACCACGACCTCGCCGGCTACGAGGTGGCGGTGCACGCCGACATCCCCGCGCAGGAGGTGATCTTCCTCGAGGGCGAGGACGCGCTGGGCTCTCCGCTGAAGGCCAAGGGCGTGGGCGAACTGGGCCTGTGCGGCGTGGCGGCCGCCATCGCCAACGCCGCCCACAACGCCACCGGCATCCGGGTGCGGGACTACCCCGTGACGATGGACAGGATGCTCGACCGCCTGCCGCCGGTCTGAGCTCTCTTGCCGGGGATCGCAGGGGGCGGGCCGCGAGGCTCGCCCCTTCGCATGCGCCCCGTGTCCGCGCGCCGGCCGCCGCGCCCGCCGGGTCCGGACCTCCCCGTGCGCCAGGCAGAGGCACGCGCCCCGCGCCGGGCGCCCGGCGCCGGGGAAGCGCCGCTCCCGCCCGCCGGCCATCGTGACCTCCGGGACCGGACCTCCCCGTGCGCCCGGGAGGCGGCGCGCAAAGGCCCGGGCGGCCGGCGCCGGGGAAACGCCGCAGTCGCCAGCCGGCCGCCGCGACCGCCGGGACCGGCCCCCCCCGTGCGCCAGGGGAGACGCGCGCGCCGGTCGAGACCGACGCCCGCCGCAGGGCCCCCCGGGCGCGACGCCGGGATGCGCCGCGGGCGGGACGTCCGCCCCGGGCGGGGCGGAC
>CAXGVP010000682.1:0-2823 GCA_964013055.1 uncultured Albimonas sp. | reverse complement strand
CCGAGATGCCCGGCCTCGAGATGGTCGAGATCGTCGCCCGCGACGCCGCCGTGCGCGACGCCGCCCTCGCCCGCGCCGAGGCCGCCGGCCTCGCGCCAGAGGCGCGCGACGGCCGCATCGCCCTGCGCGACCCCTGGGGCGGCCTCGTCGCCCTCGCCGCCTGAGCCCCCTGGAGGAGACCGCGCCATGCTGGTGAACGGCCGCTGGACCGAGGATTGGCAACCCGTGCAGGCGACCGACGCCAGGGGCGGCTTCGTGCGCCAGACCTCGGGCTTCCGCAACTGGGTGACCCCCGACGGCGCCCCCGGCCCCACCGGCGAGGGCGGTTTTCCGGCCGAGCCCGGCCGCTACCGCCTCTACGTCGCGCTGATCTGCCCCTGGGCCTCGCGCGCCCTGATCGGCCGGGCCCTCAAGGGTCTGGAGGACGCGATCGAGGTGACGGTGGTCGAGCCCGAGCTCGGCGCCCAGGGCTGGCGCTTCGGCGCCGGCGCCCCACAGGGCCTGGCGCCGTCGGCGGACCCCGAGCTCGGCGCGACCTGGATGCACGAGATCTACACCGCCGCCGACCCCCGGGTCTCCGGCCGCGCCACGGTCCCGGTGCTGTGGGACAAGGCGCGCCGCACCATCGTGAACAACGAATCCGCCGACATCCTGCGGATGCTGAACCGGGGCTTCGGCGACCTCGCCACCGACGCCTTCGACCTCTGCCCCGAGGACCTGCGCGAGGCGATCGACGCCCTGAACGCCGAGGTCTACCCGGCCCTGAACAACGGCGTCTACCGCGCCGGCTTCGCCACCACGCAGGCGGCCTACGAGGACGCCTTCGCCGACGTCTTCGCCATGCTCGACCGGCTCGACTCCCGCCTCGCCGCCTCCGGCCCCTTCCTCTTCGGCGACCGCGTGACCGAGGCCGACATTCGCCTCTTCGTCACCGCGATCCGCTTCGACGCCGCCTACCACGGCCTGTTCAAGTGCAACCTGCGTCGGCTGATCGACTACCGGGCGCTGACCGCGCACACCGGCCGGATGCTCGACCTTCACGGCGTGCGCGCCACGGTCTCGATCGATCACATCAAGCGCGGCTACCACTCGATCCGCAGTCTGAACACGCACGGCATCGTCCCCCTCGGCCCCGCCCTGCCCTGGGATCTCTGATCCGCCTCCGGGGTCGGCGGGCGGGCGCCTCGTCCGCGCAGCGGGCGACAGAGCCGCCCCGCCGGCCCCGGCTTTCGCGCTCCTGCGATTCCCCGCTTGCGGCCGGCGCAAGCGCGACATAATTTCCGCGCCATGTCCGGACCCCTCGTCATGACCGACCGCGCCCGCCTGCCGTGGCGCTTCTTCGGCCGCCTCGCCGAGCTTCCCGCCGTGGGCTGACCGCCCCCGCGCCAGAGTTCCGCGCGCCGCGCGCCGCGCATGACGACCCCAGCCCGACGCCAATTCCGGAGTGCTCCGATGACCGCCCCCAAGACCCAGCCCCAGACCCTCTACGACAAGATCTGGGACGCCCACATGGTGCACGAGGCCGAGGACGGCACCTGCCTCCTCTACATCGACATGCACCTGACCCACGAGGTCACCTCCGCCCAGGCCTTCGAGGGCCTGCGCATGGCCGGCCGCCCGGTGCGCCGCCCCGAGCTGACCGTGGCCGTGCCCGACCACAACGTGCCCACCGACGTGGGCCGCGCCACCGGCGAGATCTCGGACCCCGAGGCGAAGCTGCAGATCGACACCCTGCGCAAGAACGCCGCCGACTTCGGCGTGACCTACTTCGACGTCAACGACGTCCGCCAGGGCATCGTCCACATCATCGGGCCGGAGCAGGGCCTGACCCAGCCCGGCATGACCATCGTGTGCGGCGACAGCCACACCGCGACCCACGGCGCCTTCGGCGCCCTGGCGCACGGCATCGGCACCTCGGAGGTCGAGCATGTGCTCGCCACCCAGACGCTGATCCAGAAGAAGTCCAAGAACATGCTGGTGAAGGTGAACGGCAAGCTGCCGCTCGGCGTCACCGCCAAGGACATCACCCTGACCGTGATCGGCAAGACCGGCACCGCCGGCGGCACCGGCTACGTCATCGAATACGCCGGCGAGGCCATCGAGGCGCTCTCGATGGAAGGCCGCATGACGGTCTGCAACATGGCCATCGAGGGCGGCGCCCGCGCCGGCCTGATCGCCCCGGACGAGAAGACCTTCCAGTACATGATGGGCCGCCCCTACGCGCCGAAGGGCGCCGCCTGGGAGCAGGCCCTGGAGTTCTGGAAGACCCTCAAGTCGGACGAAGGCGCCCATTACGACAAGGTCATCGAGATCGACGCCGCCGAGATCGAGCCCGTGGTCACCTGGGGCACCTCGCCCGAGGACGTGCTGCCGATCTCGGCCGTGGTCCCCTCGCCCGACAGCTTCAAGGGCGGCAAGGTCTCGGCCGCGACCCGCTCGCTGGAGTACATGGGCCTGAAGCCCGGCCAGGCGCTCAAGGACATCGAGATCGACACGGTGTTCATCGGCTCGTGCACCAACGGCCGCATCGAGGACCTGCGCGAAGTCGCGAAGGTCATGGAGGGCCGCAAGGTCAAGGACGGCATCCGCGCGATGATCGTCCCCGGCTCCGGCCTGGTGCGCGCCCAGGCCGAGGAAGAGGGCATCGCCGACAAGCTCAAGGCCGCGGGCTTCGAGTGGCGCATGGCCGGCTGCTCGATGTGCCTCGGCATGAACCCCGACCAGCTGGCCCCGGGCGAGCGCTGCGCCTCGACCTCGAACCGCAACTTCGAGGGTCGCCAGGGCCGCGGCGGGCGCACCCACCTGCTGAGCCCGGCCATGGCG
>CAXGVP010000681.1:0-2827 GCA_964013055.1 uncultured Albimonas sp. | reverse complement strand
CGCGCCGCGTCGGGCGTTGCGCGGGGGGGCGAGGGGCGGCTCGCGGCGCGGGGCGGGCGGCGGCGCTTGTGGCCAGGGGCGCCTGGGGCGGGCGTCGGGGACGGGGGCGACGGGGGATCGGTGTCGAGGGCGCGCCACCGGCGCGAGGGGCCTGCGGGGGCGCCTCGCCCCACCCGGGGCTACGCCCGGGGCGCGTCAGGCGCTCTCGGGCGGTTTCGCGGAGGGGCTGCGGGCGGTCGGGGCGGCGAGGCTGTAGGGGAGCAGGTCGCGCCGGGAATGGTCCACCGCGATCGCGGCCTTGAGGGGCGGGACCGAGCGCTGGTGGCAGTCGGCGCGCTCGCAGATCCGGCAGCTGACGCCGATCGGCTCGTAGGAGGCCGGCGAGGCCAGGTCCAGGTCGTCGGCATAGACCAGGCGGCCGGCGAACTTCACCTCGCAGCCCAGGCCGATGGCGTAGCGGCGGGTGGGGCGGCGGAAGCCTCCGCCCGGCTTGGTCACGTCGCGGGCGAGCGAGATGTAGCGCACGCCGTCGGGGGTCTCTGCGAGCTGGCGCAGCAGGCGGCCCGGGGTCTCGAAGGCCTGGTGCACGTTCCACAAGGGGCAGGCGGAGCCGTAGCGGGCGAACTGCAGGCGGGTGGCGGAGTGGCGTTTCGTGATCGTCCCGGCCTGGTCCACGCGCACGAACCAGAACGGCACGCCCTGGGCGCCGCGGCGCTGCAGGGTGGAGAGGCGGTGGGCCACCTGCTCGATCGAGCAGCCGAAGCGGTCGGCCAGCAGCTCGATGTCGTGGCGCTGCTCCTCGGCGGCCTCCTGGAAGGCGGCGTAGGGGAGGACGGCGGCGCCGGCGAAGTAGTTGGCCAGGCCGATCTTGCAGATCTCGCGGGCCTCGTCCGAGCCGAAGCCGGCAAGGTCGAGCGTCGCCTCGATCAGGTCGCCGTAGGAGGTCAGGGCGACCTGCACCGCCGCCTGGAAGGCGCGGGTGGCGGCGGAGGCGCGCGAGGACAGGGTCAGCTCGTCGCCGACCATCACCCGCAGGGCGGGGGTGTCGCCGATGCGCACGCGGATGCCGTGGCGATCCGCCAGCCAGTCGGCGGCGGCCTGCAGGCGGTCCCGGCCGGGATCGGGGCGCCCGAAGCCGGTGGCGGCGGCGAAGCTCTCGGCCGCGCGGTCCACGGCGTCGATGTAGTTGTCGCAGTAGTGGAAGAAGTCGCGGACCTCCTCCCAGGGCTGCGGGGCCAGCGCATCCTCGCGCCCCAGCGCGTCGTCGAGCGAGGCCAGCCGCTCGCCCCGCTGGCGGAAGGCGCGATGCAGGGTGAGGAAGGCGCGGGCCAGCGCCGGCGCGTTGGAGGCGGCGAGCTCCAGATCCGCCAGAGGGGGCGCGGCGCCGTCGAACACCGGGTCGGCCAGCGCCTCGCGCATGTCGGCGGTCAGGCGCTGGGACTCGCCGACCGAGAGGGTGGAGAGGTTGACCCCGAACCGCTCCGACAGCGCGATCACCACCGCGGCCGAGACGGGGCGGTGGTTGTTCTCCATCTGGTTGAGGTAGCTCAAGGAGATCCCCAGCGCCTCGGCATAGGCGGCCTGGGTCAGGCCCTGTTCGCGACGGATCTCGCGCAGGCGGGGGCCGGCGTAGAGTTTACGGGCGCGGGTCAATCCACCCCTCCGGACTTCGCAACTTTGCAATTCGCAGCTTTGGAGTTCCCTAAACTTTGCACCTCCGCGCGACAAGGCTTTTCGGGGGCCGTCCCGCAGCGATACAGTGCGCAGCCGGTATGGACGGACCTCGGCCGAGAGAAGGGACCCCCGATGAACGACATCCTCGCGGAGCTTGAACTTCGGCGCCAGACGGCGCGCCTGGGCGGCGGCCAGAAGCGGATCGACAGCCAGCATGCCAAGGGCAAGCTGACGGCGCGCGAGCGCATCGACCTGTTCCTGGACGAGGGCTCGTTCGAAGAGTTCGACACCTTCGTCGCCCACCGCTGCACCGACTTCGGCATGGAGCAGGACCGTCCCTACGGCGACGGCGTGGTCACCGGCTGGGGCACGGTCAACGGCCGCCAGGTCTATGTCTTCTCCCAGGACTTCACGGTGTTCGGCGGCTCGCTGTCCGAGACCCACGCCCAGAAGATCTGCAAGATCATGGACATGGCGATGCGCAACGGCGCGCCGGTGATCGGGCTGAACGACTCGGGCGGCGCGCGGATCCAGGAGGGCGTCGCCTCGCTGGCGGGCTATGCGGAAGTGTTCCAGCGCAACATCATGGCCTCGGGCGTGGTGCCGCAGATCTCGGTGATCATGGGGCCCTGCGCGGGCGGCGCGGTCTATTCGCCCGCGATGACCGACTTCATCTTCATGGTGCGCGACAGCTCCTACATGTTCGTCACCGGCCCCGACGTGGTGAAGACGGTGACCAACGAGGTGGTCACCGCCGAAGAACTCGGCGGCGCCAAGACCCACACCTCCAAGTCCTCGGTCGCCGACGGCGCCTACGACAACGACGTCGAGGCCCTGATCCAGACCCGTCGCCTGGTGGACTTCCTGCCGCTGTCGAACCGCGAGAAGCCGCCGGTGCGGCCCTTCTTCGACTCGGTGGACCGGGTGGAGACCAGCCTCGACACGCTGATCCCCGACAACCCCAACAAGCCCTACGACATGAAGGAGCTGATCGAGAAGATCGCCGACGAGAGCGATTTCTTCGAGATCCAGGCCGACTTCGCCAAGAACATGATCACCGGCTTCATCCGGATGGAGGGCGAGACGGTCGGCGTCGTCGCCAACCAGCCGATGGTGCTGGCGGGGTGCCTCGACATCGACCGCTCGCGCAAGG
>CAXGVP010000680.1:0-2829 GCA_964013055.1 uncultured Albimonas sp. | reverse complement strand
GCCCTGCCGCTCGCGCAGGAAGTGCCAGGGGACGATGTTGGCGTGATGCTCCATGACCGAGAGCACGATCTCGTCGCCCGCCTGCAGCCGCGGCGCCGCCCAGGCGTAGCTGACCAGGTTCAGCCCCAGGGTCGAGCCGGTGGTGAACAGGATCTCCTCGGGCTTCGCGGCGCCGAGGAAGGCGCGGATCGTCTCGCGCACCGCCTCGTACTTGTCGGTCGCGAGGTTGGAGAGGAAATGCAGGCCCCGGTGGACGTTGGCATATTCCTCGGCATAGGCGCGGGTGACGGCCTCGATCACCTTGCTCGGCTTCTGGGCCGAGGCGCCGTTGTCGAGATAGACCAGCGGCTTGCCATGCACCGTGCGCGACAGGATCGGGAAGTCCTTGCGGACCGCGTGGACGTCGTAGGGGGCGTTGCTCATCGAACGGGTCCTTTCGCGCGCCGCCCCGCCCGGCTCAGGCCGGCGGGGGCGCGAGGGAGAAGACGGAGGCGAGGATCATCGTCATGAAGCCCAGCGCGATGAAGCCGCCCACGGTGGCCACCGCCACCAGGCCGACGCGCCGGAAGCCGTGGGCCTCGGCCACGAAGGCTGCGAACAGCCAGATCGACAGCCCCACCGAGATCGGCGCCAGCAGCGCCAGCGCCGAGGCCCCGTCCTCGGGCGAGGCCGAGGTCAGGGCGTGGATGCCCAGCAGGTTCAGGGGGGCGAGGAAGGCGGTGACCAGCAGGTGCCAGGCCACGACGCGGGCCATGTCCGCGGGCTGCGCCCTGCCGCCGAAGCGCCGGCCCAGCGCGAAGGCGCCCGCGGTCAGCACGGCGAACATGAAGAAGTTGAGCGCCACCTCGATCATCCGCGCGCCCAGCGCCGACATCGAGGGGCCGTCGCCGCCCATGGCGAGGTCCACCACCGCCCCGAACATCGCCTGCACCAGGGTGGCGAGCACCACCATCAGCGCGCAGTCGGTCATGCTCGGCGCCCGGTCCAGCATCGCCCGCGCCGACCGGCGCGGCGCGCGATAGGCCATGGCGACGCTCTTGAGGAATTCCAGGATCATCCGCGTCCGCTCCCTGCGGCCGCGTCGCGCGCACGCCGCCCTCGGCGCGCGCCTCCCGGGGCCGTCGTCAGGCGGACAGATAGACCCCGAGGATGCTCAGCACCACCGTGCCCGTGCTCAGAACCAGGAAGATCCAGCCCACGCGCCGCATTCCGTGAACTTCGGCCAGGCCCGCCGCGATGAACCACAGGAACGGCACCAGCCCGATGTAGTAGGGCGGCATCGCGTAGACCGGGTCGGCCATCGCCGGCCAGACATGCTCGCCATGGCGCATGCCCACCGCGACCAGCGCGGCCAGCAGCCCGAACGGCGCCGAGACCAGCGCCCCCCAGAACACCGCCGCGCGCGTGTCGCGCCAGCTGCCCCTGCCGCCCGTCAGCCGGCAGGCCGCGAAGGCCGCCGCCGCCAGCACGTACATCGCCGCGGTGCGCATCAGGAAGCCGACCAGCAGGATCCCGCCCATGTAGAGCGGCATCATCGCCGCCGCGGCCGAGGTCGGCGCCAGCACGCCCTTGATCGTCCAGGACAGGAAGAACACCAGGTCCGACAGGATCAGGTAGAACAGCAGCCGCCCCTCGGACGGGCTCTCGGACACCAGCCGGCGCGTCGAGGCCTGCATGTCCAGCCAGGCTTCCCAGACCCGCCCGCTCATCGTCGCGGGGCCGAGATCGTCCTCGGGTTCGAGATCCGACTCCAGCTCGGGGGGAAGGGACTGCACGAACGCCATGCCGGAAACTCCACGAACGAAACCGCGGACACGCCGCTGCACTCAGGAGTTGTCTAGCACGACATGAAGTGAAAGTGAACGGCGAATCTGTCCGCAGGATGAACGGCGAGACCTCGATTGTCGCCGCCCCCTCGCCGCTGACGCAGGGACGCGCGGCATTTGCGCCGCGGCGCGGCGAATCGGTGTCCGCCCGCAGAGCCACGCAACGCCCCTCCCCGGTCATGCCGCGACCGGTCCCAGCAGGACCAGGGCCGCGATCCACAGCGCCACGATCACGGCGAAGCCCGGCCAGGCGCGGCGGAAGCCATGCGCCTCGGCCAGGCCCGCGCACCAGAACCACAGGGCGGCGAGGCCCGCGAGCTCCCCGGGGATCGAGATCACCAGCGTGCCGGCGCCGGCGACGGTCAGCAGGCTGGCGAGCGCGGCGCCCAGCAGGGTGGCCGGCGCGGCCGCCAGCGGCGCCCAGAACACCGCCAGCCGCGTGGCCTGCCAGCTCCCGGTCCCGCCGAACAGGCGCAGCACGATCCGCAGCAGCGCCGCGACGCCGTAGAGAAACAGCGGCACGAAGAACAGGTCGGCGACGACCTGCATGGTCACCACCTCGCCGACCGAGGGGATCGCCGCCTCTCCGCCGGTGATCGCGGCCTGGCGCGCCCGCTCCGCCAGCACGGTCGGCAGCGAGGCGAGCAGCATCAGCAGCCCCGCGCCCATCACATAGGCCAGCAGACGGGACTCGGGCAGCTCGCCCTCCGCCAGGTCCGCCCGGATCACCTCGCGGTGCCGGCCGGTCCAGGCGGCGGCGATCCGGCCGACCAGCCCGCGCGCGGCGGGCCGGGCGGCCGGGGTCGGCCGCGGGTCGGGGGCGACGGTCTCGCTCACGCGCTCAGGCCTCGTCCATCACCCACTGGGCGATGCGCTCGCGCATCTCCTCGGCGAGCTCCTCGGAGGCGATCTCCTCGACCGCCTCGCCGAGGAAGGACATCACCAGCAGGTTCTCCGCCTCCCGCTTCGGGATGCCGCGGGCGCGCAGGTAATAGAGCGCGTC
>CAXGVP010000679.1:0-2831 GCA_964013055.1 uncultured Albimonas sp. | reverse complement strand
CGGCCAGGCGCAACCTCGACGCGGCGCCTCCGCCGCCAGGCGGAGAAACCGCCGCCGGCCCCAGTCCCCGGCCCACGCCGCCCCCACCCGCCCGCAGCCCCCGCGATCGCCCGCCGCAGGCGCCACGTCCGCCCCGCGCCGCGGGCCCGACGTTTCGGCCAGGCGCAACCTCGACGCGGCGCCTCCGCCCGCGCCGCCGCGCAGCGGACGGCCGTTCCCGCGCGGTCCACGACGGGATCCGATGGTTGGGAAGCCCCTTTGGCAGGGAACAGCACGGGGGATAGGGCGCCCAAGGGCGCAGCGAGAGCCCCACGCCGAGGGCGCCGCATCGGAAGCGCGGCTCTGGCGCGACGGGAGCAGCGCGCCGCGGGCGCGGCGCCCGGGCTCAGCCCACCGCCCGGCGGGCGGGGCTGCGCGGGGCGCCAAGGGCCAGGGCCGCGCGCTCGGACACGGCCTCCAGCCCGTCCAGCAGGCCCGGGATCGGCGCGGCCGAGGGTGGGGGCTGGTCGGCCAGGCCCCGGATCGCCGCGGCCATCGCCTCGGGGCCACGGCCGTCGCGCTCGGGCAGCAGCATGCGCGCAAGGCCCAGGCGCTCGGCCGCCTCGGCGCGGATGTACTGCTCCAGCCGCGGGCGGGTGCGCGGCGCGATCACCGCCGGCTTGTCGAGGCTCAGGATCTCGCAGAACGTGTTGTAGCCGCCCATCGCGATGATGCCGGCGCTCTCGGCCAGCAGGCGCTCGATGCGGCTGTCGAAGCTCAGCGCCGTCACCCGGCCGCGCAGGGCCAGGGCGCGGCGATCGAACTCGGCGCGCTTCTCGGCGTGCAGGAAGGGCCCGTAGACGATCACCGCATGCGGTCCCAGCGTGGGATCGGATTCGTAGGCCGACAGGGTCCAGTCCACCAGCCCCTCGCCGTCGCCGCCGCCGCCGGTGGTGACCAGCACATAGGGCTTCTCCGGCGGCGCCGCGCCCACGTCCGAGGGCCAGTCCGGCGCGTCGCGGCGCAGATAGCCGGTGTAGACCACCCGGTCGAGGATCTCGCGCTCCAGCCCCAGCCCCTCCAGCGGGCGGCAGACCTGGGGCAGACCGTAGACCCAGATCTCGTCGAAGTAGCGCCGGATCGCGTCGGCATGGCCCTTGCGCCGCCACTCCTCGGCCAGCGGCCCGGGCTCGTCCAGCACGTCGCGCACGCCCAGCACGATGCGCGCCCCCCGCCTGCGGGCGGCGGCGAGCGCGCCGGCCATCTCGTTGCGGAAGCCCCAGGCCTCCTTGTCGACGATCAGCAGGCCGGGGGCGAAGGCGGATTCGGTCGCCTCGATGATCGCCGCGCGCAGGGCGACCGTGTCGTCGATGGTCATGCCGAGGTTGTGCGAGGCGTAGTCCCCGTCCGCCAGCTTCACCACGCCCGGCAGCCGCACATGGTCGACGCGGTCAGGAAAGTCGAAGCGCCCCGCGATCGGCGAGCCGGTCAGGATCAGCGCGCTCAGCCGCTCGTCCCGCCGGGCCAGCGCCGAGGCGAGCGTGCGCGCGCGCCGCAGGTGCCCCAGGCCGAAGGTGTCGTGGCTGTAGAACAGCGCGCGCCGCACCGCGCCTTCGCCCGGCGTGCGCCCGGGCCAGGTGGCGGCCGCGGGGAATAAACCGTCGTGGGCTGGCGCCGTCATGGGCGAGTGCGCTCCCCGTCCGCCCGGCCCGTCGCGTCCGCCCCGACCGTCCCGCAGGGGGTCGGGCGGTCGTCGCGGGCGCCGGGCCCGTCCCTTTCGAGCCGCGCCCCGCTCGCCCAAGGCCGGCAGGGTCGCGCAACGGAACGCCGCGACGCCCCCCTTCGAGCGTGTCCGCGCCTCTTCCCGTCGGGCCCACGCTACACCACATGAACCGCCCGACGAAAGCGGCGATGGCCGCCGCGCGCCTGCGTCGCGTGGGCACGGAGCCCGGAGCGCGCGAAGAGGCGCGCCCCCCGCCCCGGCCTCCGCGCCCGGCGCGACGGCGATCTCCCGCCCCCCGCCCGCCCTTCGCCGACGGAGCCTCGCCCCCCCTGCGTGCAGGATCCTGCCTGCAGGGGGGGCGGCCGAGGGCGACCTTGCGCAGCCCCCCCGCCCGCGGGGTATGATCATCGCGACCCGGACGGTCCTCCAGACACGCCCGACACGCCAGCAGGAGAGCGTCATGCGCGACGCCCGCCATCTCCGCCAGACCGCCGCCCCGCGCGCCGAGCGCGCAGCGGCCGAGGCGCCGCGCGTCCGCCTGCCCGGCAAGCCGGAGGCCCGCCCCTGCCCCGGGGGCGTGCGGCCCGCGCCGTCCGCCGCCGGCGGAAAGAGGAACGCCTCGCCTGTCGTCCCTGCGCCCGACGCGTCCCCGCGCGCGCCCGCAACCGGGACGGTCGGCGCCCGCCCCGCGCCGCCCACGGCGCAGGATGGCCCGCCGCAAGCGGCGCATGACGGAGCAGGCAGCGTGGCGCACGACCGACCTGGGCGCATGGCGCATGAGCGACACGGGCCCGAAGCGCACGACACACCTGAGCCCATGGCGCAGGCGCGACTGGCGCGCACCACGCACCACGCACCGGCGCAAACGGTGCACGAGGCGCTTGGGCGCGCGGCGAACAAGGCGTCGGAACGCGCGGCGACAGATGCGCCGGAGCGCGCGGCGGATGAAGGGTCGGCGCGCATGGCCGATCCTGGGACGCGCCGCGCGCGGGACGACGGACGGGCGTCGCGCCGGCGCGGCCGCGGCGCCTGGACGGCGCTGCGGCTGGTCGCGCTGCTGCTGGCGGCGACGCTGGCCTGGATCGCGGGTCCCGGCGCGCAGGGACCGATGGGCCCGTCGGCGGCGCTG
>CAXGVP010000678.1:0-2834 GCA_964013055.1 uncultured Albimonas sp. | reverse complement strand
CCCCGCGCCCGCCGCGCCCGCGGCGCGCCGCTGACGGCCGAGCGTCGCGCCGCCGGCCTGTGCTCGCGCGCGGCCTGCGACCCCTCGGTCGTCGTGCAGGCGATGCGCGCCCAGGTCCGCCGCCGCGCCGACCGGGTGGAGCTGGCCCAGCGCGAGGCGCTGGCCGAGGGGGGCGAGCGCATCGCCGCCGCGGGGCGGCGCGTGGGCCTCGATCTGCGCCAGATCCCCGGCGCCCCGCCGCCGCCGGACCTGCCGATGGCGGTGGTGCCGCGCCTGGCGCGGCCGCTGGGCCCCCCGGACCCGGCGCAGCGCGCGGCCTTCCTCGACCAGCTCGACGCGCTGGTCGAGGCGGCCTTCGCCGAGGACCCCGAGCCCGCCTCCCCCGAAACCGACGCCCCCGAAACCGACGCCGCCCATGGCGCGCCCGAGGCCCCCTGGGCGGTCGCCGGCTGCGCCACCTGCCGCGGGGCCTGCTGCACGCTGGGCGCGACCAACATGGCGTTCCTGACCGCCCATGAGCTGCGCCGCCTGCGCCGGCGGGACCCGGCGCTTACCCCCGACGGGATGCGCGCGCGCTATGTCTCGCGCCTGCCCGAGGCCTCGGTGCGCGACTCCTGCCTGTTCCACACCGCGACGGGTTGCGCCCTCCCCCGCGAGGACCGGGCCGAGATCTGCAACACCTATCGCTGCAAGGGCCTGCAGTCGCTGGCCGAGACGGTGGAGACCGGCGCCGGGCGCGTGGTGGTGGCCGCACTGGCCGAGGACGGCCTCGCCGAGGCCGCCACCTGGACCCGCGACGAGGGCTGGCGCCCCGAGCCCCCCGCCGACGCCCAGGCCGACCCGGCCTGACGTCGTTCCCCCGGTTTGACGTCGCCAACGCCGCTGACTTCGGCGGATGCCGCCGGACGCGGCCGAAAGCCTGCGCCCGAGCCCCGGCGCCGCCTGGCGTTCCCATGATCTGCACCATCGTGCAGCCCGGCCACCGCCTCGCCCGGCCTCGTTCCGGAGGCGGTTGCGAGGCGCTGGAAGATGTCCGCCCTTCAAGCCCCCGTCGGCCCCGGGCCTCGCGCCCGGCAAGGCCGCAGGGCTCTCGCAGCGGTCTCGATCCCCGCGGCGATGCGGCCCGCCCCTCCGGCGTCGGCGCCCCCCAAACGCGAAGGAGGCGCGCCCCTGCGGACGCGCCTCCCGTCTCGACGCAGGTCCGCCCGGCGGGGCGGATCAGCCGGCGCGGCGGCGCCGACCGCCGCCGCGCTTCGGCGCGGCCGCGGGCGCGTCGCTGAGCAGGTCCATGGTCGAGCCGGTGGTCTGGCCCAGCTTGGCGATCACGTCCTCGACCGTGGGGCGCGGGCCCGGGGGCGTCGTCTCCAGCGCCTGGCGCATGGCGGCGACGTGGCCCGGCTGGGTGCCGCAGCAGCCGCCGATGATCTTCACGCCGAGATCCCGGGCGAGGCAGGCGTAGTCGCCCATCAGCTCCGGCGTTCCGGAGTACTTGATGGCGCCGTCGACATACTCGGGGATGCCGCAGTTGGCCTTGGTGACGATCACGTCGCCCGGCCGGATCTCGTCCGCCGCCGAGATGATTCCCACCAGCAGGTCCGGCGCGCCGGTCCCGCAGTTGCCGCCATAGGCCATCGGCGCGTGGTCATGGTCGCACTCATGCGCCAGCGCCGCGAGCCGCTTGGGCGTGACGCCCATCATCGTGCGCCCGTTGGTGTCGAAGGACATGGTGCCCACGACGGGCATGCCGACGCGGTGGGCGGCCTCGAGCGCGGCCTTGTACTCCTCTTCCGAGGACATGGTCTCGACCCAGAGCACGTCGGCGCCGCCGTCCTTCAGACCCTGCATCTGCGCCTCGAAGGCGGCGACGCCGTCCTCGAAGCTCAGCGGGCCGACGGGCTGGAACAGGTCGCCGGTGGGGCCGACGTCGCCCGCGCAGATCACGTCGCGGCCGGACTCGGCGATCGCCTCCTTCAGCAGGCGCGCGGCGGCGGCGTTGATCTCGTGCACCTGGTCCTGCATCTGGTGCAGCTTCAGGCGGTTGGCGGTGCCGCCGAAGGTGTTGGTCAGCACCAGGTCGGAGCCGGCGTCGATGAAGCTGCGGTAGTGCGCCTTGACCTTGTCGGTCTCCTCGAGGTTCCAGCGCTCGGGCGCGTCGCCATGCTCGAGCCCCAGCGCGAAGAGGTTGGTGCCCGTGGCGCCGTCGGCGAGGATCCAGGGGCGGGTCGCGAGGAACTGGCTGAGCTTGTCGGTCATGGACGGTCCTGGGCTTTGGGTCTCGGGCCCGGGCGCGCGGGCGCGGGCTGCGCGGGTCGCGGCGCCGCGGGACGCGTCCTTCGGGAGGGCGCGCGGCGGTCCCCGCCAGCTATAGCGGCGGCGGGGTCCGCTCACAACCGCGTGCAGGGGCCGGGCGCGCGCCGGTTTGCATCCGCGCCCGGCTGGGGTAACGCTTCGCCTTCCGTTTCGCCGCGCGGAGGCGCCCGCCCCCTCCGCGCCCGCGCAAGCCCTCCGCCGGCCTGCGCCGCCGGGCGAGAGGCGCGGGGAGGAGAAGACCATGACCGCGCAGCTGAAGCCCAAGGATCGTCCGTCGCAGGCGTCGTTCGTTTGGGAGGACCCGTTCCTGCTGGCCGACCAGCTGGAGGAGGACGAGCGCGCGCTGATGGACGCCGCCCACGCCTTCGCGCAGGAGAAGCTGGCGACCCGGGTCACGAAGGCCTTCCTCGAGGAGACCTCGGAACCCGAGATCTTCGCCGAGATGGGCGAGATGGGGCTGCTGGGCTCCACCATCCCCGAGGAATACGGCGGGTTGGGGGCAGGCTATGTGTCTTACGGCCTGG
>CAXGVP010000677.1:0-2834 GCA_964013055.1 uncultured Albimonas sp. | reverse complement strand
CCGGGGACCTGCGATGACCGGCCCCGCCGATTCCCCCACCGACCGCGCCGCGGAGGGGGCCTTCACGCTCTCGCCCGATCATGCGGCCGAGGCGCTCAAGACCCTGCTGGCGGACCGGGCCGGCCCCTCGGGCCGCGTGCAGCTGGACCCGGAGACGGTGGAGCGCGACCTCGCCCGCCTGGTGCTCGCGCTGATGGAATTCCTGCGCCAGTTGATGGAGCTGCAGGCGATCCGGCGGATGGAGCGCGGCGCGCTGACCCCGGAAGAGGAGGACCGCGTGGGCGACACGCTGATGCGCGCCGCCGAGCGCCTGCGCGAGATGGCCGCCGCCTTCGGCCTGACCGAGGAGGACCTGCGCCTGGATCTCGGCCCGCTGGGGCGGTTGACCTGAGCCGCGACAACACTCGGTTAACGCCTTGCGTTGCATTGTCCGGGCCGGGCTCGCGCCGCCGAACGCGGGAAGGATCCGGGCGCGCGAAAAGGGGCGGGCCGCGGACAGCCTCTCCCGCAGGGACGAACCTGCGGCCCCGACCGGGAGCATGGAATGACAGTCGGCCGACCGAGCCTGCAGACGCCCTCCGATCCGGACGCCTCGGCCGAAGCCAGGGAGCGTGCGGAGGACGAGGCGCTGCTGGCCGAAATCCGCCAGGTCGCCGAGACCGACGCGCCCGGCGCCGAAGCCGCGATCCAGGCGCTGGAGGCGGAAGACGCCGACCAGCCCGAGGCGGCCCCGGACGCCACGCCGGACGAGGCGACCCCCGACGCCGCGACGGAGGAGGCGACGGCCTCGCCCTCCGCCGAGGCGGAAGATCCCGTCGACCCGCCGCCGACGTCGAAGCGCAAACCCGCGAGCAAGGACGCCGCGGCCCCGAAACCCGCTCGAAAATCCGCGGCGTCGGGGCGCTCGCGTCAGGCGGCCGGCGCCCGGAAGAAGCCCCGCTCCGCGCCGCGCGAGCGGGTCCCCGCGAAGGCGGCCGGCCCCCGCCAGGCCGCGCGGACCGAGGCCGGGGCGCTGCTCGCCGCCGGCCTCGCCACGCATCTGCTCGTGCTGGGCGAGGGGGACGAGACCCCGGCGTTGCTGCCGGCCCTGGCGCTCGTCGACGGTCCGCTGTTCCGCCTGGGGCCCGGGCGCTTTGCGCTGCGGCCCGTGGATGCGGACGCTCTCGCGACCGCGACCGGAGGAGAGGTCGCGCCGATCCCCGCCGACGCAGCCCCGGGCGACGACCCCGGCCTGGCGGTTCTGGCCCCCCTGGCGGACGCCGCGCTGCGCACGGCGGGGCCACGGCTGGTCGTCGACGTGGAATTCGCGCTGCACCTCGCCGACCGCGCGGCCCGGGGCCTGGCCGAGGCGATCGCCCGTCACGCCCTCCCCCCGCCCTCCCTGGACCTCGCGCCGGTGTCCGAGGCGCTGTCCCGCCTGGGCGCGATGGCGTCCCGGCTCGAGGCGGGGCTGACGCCCGCCGAAGGCGACCCCGTCGGGCCGGAGGGCGAGGCGATCCAGGTGATGGTGCGGGGCCTGCGCGCCGACCTGAAGCAGGATCGGGAGATCGCGCGCTCCCGCGCCGACGCGGTGGCCGAGCGCCTGCGCACCCTCGCCGAGACCCTGTCCTCCCTCGCCGAGCGCTCGGGCGACGTCCCGCCGCCGGACGCCCTGCAGCCGCTGGTCGAGGATGCGCTGGCGCGCCTGGCCACGATCGAGACCGCATTGCGGACCCCGCCGGAGCCGCCGTCGCCCGACCCGGCCGAGCGGCTGGCCGACAGGATCGAGACCGGGCTGGCCGAGCATGGCCAGGCGCTGGCGGCGCTGCGCGAGGACGTCTCGACGCTGCCCCGGCCCAATCTCGTGGCCGAGCAGGAGGGGCTGCGCCGGCTGACCCAGGCCATGGCGAACCAGATCCGCGCGCTCGAGGGTCGGCTGTCGGGCCTCGAGACAGGGCTGGGGACCCGGATCGACGCCGGCGTCGACCGCACGATCGCGGCCCTCCCCTCCCCGCCGGAGCCCCCGCAGGACCTCGCCTCCCTGCGCACGGCGATCGAGGCGCTTCGCGAGGATATCTCGACCCTGCCGCGGCCCAACCTGGTGGCGGAGCGCGAGGGCCTGCGTCGGCTGGTCCAGGCGATGGAAAACCAGATCCGCGCGCTCGACGGCAAGCTGACCCGGATCCAGACCGGCGTCGAGGAGGGGCTGAGCGAACGCCTTGCAGCCCTTGTGCCGGACACGCCCCCCCCCTCGCCCGAGATCGCCGCGCTGCGCGAAGATCTGGCGGCCCTGGGCGCCGCAGTGGCGGAGCTTGCCGCTCAGCGGGACGACCGGATCGACCGGCTGCTGGAGGCGATGACCGCCCGCCCCGCCCCGGACCTGACGCAGGAGCGCGACGGGCTGCGACGCACGACCCTTGCGCTGCAGACCATGCTGGGGGCGCTGGATGCCAGGCTGCACGCGCCGCCGGATCCGGACTGGACCGCCGCCATCGCCGCGAAGGTGACCGAGGCGATCGACCGACGCCTGCCCTCCCGCGAGGACGGCCCGGATCCCCGCCTCGCCTCGCTGGTGGAGGACGCGGCGCGGAGCGCGGTTCGCGACAGCCTCTCGGCCGCGCAGGACGCCGGACGCGCGCTTGCCCAGCCGCCCGACGAGACCGAGATGCGGCGCGCGATCGCGCAGATCGCCGCCCGCCTCGACGCGCTGGAAGAGGACGCCCAGGCGTCGCGCCGGACCCTGGGCGCCGCGATGGCCGAGCTGCTGGCGCGCGCAGGGTATTCCGGCCCCGCGGCCCCGGCTCCTGCGCCGGGCACGCCTGCATGAACACGGACGCGAGCTCCCAGGCGCTCGC
>CAXGVP010000676.1:0-2840 GCA_964013055.1 uncultured Albimonas sp. | reverse complement strand
GCAGAGGTCGGGATCGGCGCCCCGGGGCGGGCGGCGCGCGCCCCGGGCTTGACCCGGGGCCTCCGGCGCGACGGTCCCGGGGCCTCCGGCGCAACGGTGCGTCCGGGGCGGCCTGGATCGGGATGGGCGTCGGCTAGCCCGGCGCCTCGGGATGCCGGCGGGGCGCCAGGATCCGTTCGGCGAGGTTGGCGGCGCCGTCGGCCACGCCCTCCCCGTCGAAGGTTCCGCGCACCAGCGAGGTCCAGGCGAGCGCCTTGAGATAGGTCTCGGCGCGGCCGGGCTCGGGCGGGCAGGGGGCGGACCAGAAATCCGCCAGCGGCTGGGGGTCGACCAGGCCCTCGCGCGCGAAGATCGCCCGCCCCAGCACCTTCACCGGCAGCCCCCGGCGCAGGGCCGAGAGGCCGACGGTCGAGTTCACCGTCACCAGCCCCGCCGCCCGCTCCAGCATCGCCGCGAGGTCGCCGCCGTCGATCACCTCGACCCGGTCCTCCGCGCCGTGGCGGGCGGCGGCGGCGCGCAGGAGGCGTCGCCACGGGGTCAGGCCGTTGTCGACCGGATGCTCCTTGACCAGCAGGCGGGCCTGCGGGGGCGCGTGCAGGGCGAAGCTGCGCACCACCGCCTTCGCCGTCTCGCGCAGGTCGGGATCGGGGCCGTGGGCGCGGATCTGGAAGTCGGTGCGCAGCTGCAGGGGGAACAGGAACAGGGGGGCGTCGCCCGCCCGCCAGTCCTCCCACACCCGCGCCGCGTGGGCCCGGTCGCGCCGGGCGCGCAGGATCTTCCACAGGAAGCCGCCGTACTCCGCCAGCGGGTGCCAGGTCTGGTGGCGCCGGTAGCCCGGGTGCGTCGCCCACGACAGCGCCAGGTTGGCGAGGTTCCAGGCGATGTCCATCGCCGCATAGGCCGCGAAGGAGGAGCGGTAGAGGCGCGTCTCCGCCGGGATCTCGCCGCGGGCGGCCAGCCCCTCCAGCGTCGGCCAGTCCTCGGGGAAGGGCGCGCCGGCGCCGCCGCCGTCGGGCTCGACCGTCAGCCAGTCGGGGCGGACGTAGCCGAGCTCGACGTGGTGCACGGCCACGCCCATCGCTTTCGCCCGGTCCACCGCCGGGCGGTGCAGGGGGCGGTTGTCGCCCAGCAGGACGAGGTCGGTGACGCCCTCGCGCGCCATGAACGCCGCGACGAAGGCGGGCCAGGCCTCGAAGGTCCCGCGATAGGACCGGCCCCCGCCGCGTCGCCAGAACAGCGCGTCGCCCGGCGACAGATGCAGGCGCAGGACGCGCGCGCCGCGCGCCTCGAGCGCGTCGCCCAGACGGGAGAAGAAGAACGACGAGGGGCCCTGCAGCAGCAGCGCGCAGCGCTCGGCCATCGATGGATCCCTCCCTTGCGCCTCGTCGGTCCCGCGCGCCCGTCCTGCACGGCCCCGCGGGCGGGCGCAAGGCCGCGGCATTGACTTGGACCCCGCCCCGGCCTAGCCCCTGCGCGCTGCGGCGGCCGGACCCGGCGCAGCTGCGTGACGGGCGGAGGGGAGCGCCGACATGGCCGCGACGAAGGCGGGCGGACCGGACGGCCGCAGGACCCGGGCGCGCCGCGTGCTGTTCCTGCAGGGCCCGCCCACGGTGTTCTGGCGCGAGCTCGCCGGCGCCTTCGAGGCGCAGGGCCACGAGACGCGCCGCGTGAACCTCTCGACCGCCGACTGGCTGACCTGGCGCCGGTCGGGCGCGGACAACTACCGCGGGACCTTCTCCAACTGGCGGCGCTGGCTGGGGCGATATCTGGACGCCGAGGGCATCACCGACGTCCTCTATTACGCCGACCGCCTGCCCTATCACGTCGTGGCCGCCGAGGAGGCCGAGCGCCGCGGCATCCCCTGCCACGCGGTCGAGTTCGGCTACCTTCGCCCCGACTGGCTGACGCTGGAGCGGCGCGGCATGGGCGCCTATTCGCATTTCCCCAACGATCCGGAGACCATCCGACGCCTCGCCGAGGCGATCGTCGAGAAGCCGGAGCTTGGCACGCGCTACCCCCACTCCTTCATCCGCGAGGCGACGGACGAGCTGCTGTTCAACCTCGTCAACGCGCTGTTCTGCTGGCCCTGGCCGTTCTTCGACATGGACAAGCGCTATCACCCGCTGACCGACTACCCCAGCTGGATCCCGCGCCTGATGCGCGGCGACCGGCTGAAGCGGGAGGCGGAGGCGGTGGTGGCGACCTGCGTCTCGGGCGCCTGGCCCTACCACCTGTTCGCGCTGCAGATCGAGGCGGACTACCAGCTTCGCGACAACTCTCCCTACGACACGCTGGCCCAGCCGATCGCGGAGACCATCGCCTCGTTCGCCCGGCATGCCGCGCCGGACCACCGACTGGTGTTCAAGCTGCACCCGCTGGACAACGGGCAGGAGAACTGGCCGGGCCTGGTGCGGCGCAGGGCCCGGGCCGAGGGCGTGGCCGACCGGGTGATCGCCATCGACGGGGGCGACCTGGATGCGCTGCTGCGGCATGCGAACGGGGCGCTGTCGGTGAACTCGACCGTGGGGCTGCACGCGATCCGGGCGGGGACGCCGACGCTGGCGCTTGGGCCGGCGGTCTACGACATGGCCGGTCTCACCCACCAGGGGCCGCTGGCGAGCTTCTGGTCGACGCCCGAGCCGGTGGACGGGAACCTCGCGGCCGACCTGATGAAGGTGCTGGCGGACACGATCCAGGTGAAGGGCTCGTTCTACAACAAGGCCGGCCGGAAGCTGGCGGCGCAGGAGATCGTGCGCCGCGTCGCCGCGGGAGAGGTCAACGAGCCGGGCGCCTTCGTGTCGCGGCCGTCGCGCCTGCCGGTGCGTCGCCGCGACGCCGAC
>CAXGVP010000675.1:0-2844 GCA_964013055.1 uncultured Albimonas sp. | reverse complement strand
CCCGACCCGGTCGAGAGCGCCACGACCCGCGCGCTCGAGTCCGGCCCTGTCGCGGGGCGCCTGCGCGACGCGCCCGCCCCCCTGCGCGAGGCCACGGCCGCGCGCCTGCGGGCCCTGTTCTCCGAGCGGGCGGAGCGCGGGGGGCTGGAGCTGTCCTGCGCGGCCTGGATCGTCACCGCCCAGGCGTGAGCCGACCGGACGGCTGTCCGGTCGGGCCGCGTGCAACCGCATCCCATCCAGCGGTGGCGCGGCCCTTCAGCTGACGCAGCGTCCCGCAGGTTCCAATTGATCCGTGAGATCAACTTCGCCGGCCATCTCCTTGTCTATGCGAGATTTTGATCAAACGTGGCCACAACGGGGCAACCATGGCGGCGAAACCCATGTAATTAACACCTTTTTGCGTGACCGGGCCGGCGGGTTGGGTTAACCTGCCTCCCAATACAACAAGGCGCGGACGGCGAAACAAAAAGACCGGCGCGTCGGTGAATCGAGCGGCAACCGACCCATCCCAATCCCGCGTGCTCCGGGGCCTCGCGCCCCTTGGCGAACGCGCAAGCCCGAGGCAGGCGGCCGGGGACGGGTCCAGAACAAACAGGCGGGCGACATGTCCCTCACTCTCATGATTCCGGAGCAGACCGAGCTGTCTCCGCGCATCACCGTCTTCGGCGTGGGCGGGGCCGGCGGCAACGCGGTCAACAACATGATCGAACAGGCGCTGGACGGGGTCGACTTCGTCGCCGCCAACACCGATGCGCAGGCGCTGCAGCAGTCGAAGGCGACCCGCCGCATCCAGCTTGGCACCACCGTGACCCAGGGGCTCGGCGCCGGCGCCAAGCCGCAGGTCGGCTGCTCGGCCGCCGAGGAGTCGATCGAGGAGATCGTCGAGAGCCTGCACGGCGCCCACATGTGCTTCATCACCGCCGGCATGGGCGGCGGCACCGGCACCGGCGCGGCCCCCGTGATCGCCCGGGCCGCCCGCGAGATGGGCGTCCTGACCGTCGGCGTGGTGACCAAGCCGTTCCACTTCGAGGGCGCGCGCCGCATGCGCTTCGCCGAAGCCGGGATCGAGGAACTGCAGCGCGTCGTCGACACGCTGATCATCATCCCCAACCAGAACCTGTTCCGCCTGGCCAACGAGCGCACCACCTTCGCCGAGGCCTTCATGCTGGCCGACGACGTGCTCTACCAGGGCGTCAAGGGCGTCACCGACCTGATGGTCCGCCCGGGCCTGATCAACCTCGACTTCGCCGACGTCCGCTCGGTGATGGACGAGATGGGCAAGGCGATGATGGGCACCGGCGAGGCCGCGGGCGAGGATCGCGCCGTGCAGGCCGCCGAGAAGGCCATCGCCAACCCGCTGCTGGACGAAATCAGCCTCAAGGGCGCCCGCGGCGTGCTGATCAACATCACCGGCGGCTACGACCTGACGCTCTTCGAGCTCGACGAGGCGGCCAACCGCATCCGCCAGGAGGTCGATCCCGACGCCAACATCATCGTCGGCTCGACGCTGGACCCCGACATCGACGGCGTGATGCGCGTCTCGGTCGTGGCCACCGGCATCGAGGCCGAGGAGAGCGTGCGCGAGATCCCCCGCCCGGTGCGCGCCGCCGATGCGAAGCCGCTCGAGGTCGCCCCGGCCGCCGCAGCCCCTGCGCCCGTCGCCGAGCCGGTGGCCGCCCAGGCCGCGCCGCAGCCCGTCCCGCAGCCGGCCGCCCAGCCCGCGGTCGCCCGCCTGCACGACTTCGACGAGCGTCCGATGGCCGAGGCGCCCGTCGCCGCCCTCGAGGCCGCGCCCGGCAACCGCTTCGAGCAGGACGGCGCCTTCATCGCCCCCGCCGCCCAGTCGGCGGAGGAGGCCGAGGCCGAGGCCGAGCAGGCCCCCGCGGCCCGCGTCGCCGGCGAGCCCACGCCCGAGACGCTGGCCCGCCTGCAGGCCGCCGTCTCGCACCCCGCCGATCCCGCGGCGCGTCGTCGCGAGACGCCCGCCGCCGCGGCCCCGGCGGCCGCCCCCCGTCCCACGCCCGCGGCGCAGCCCGCCGCGCGCCAGGAGACCCGCTTCGGCATCAACAGCCTGATCCACCGCATGACCGGTTCGGGCGACTCCGCCGCCCGCTCGCCGGGCCGCGAGCCGAGCCTGCACGGGCGCTCCGACGACCAGGCCGAGGCCGACCGTCAGCGCGAGATCCCGGCCTTCCTGCGCCGCCAGGCCAACTGACCCCGCCGCCGGGCCTCGTGCCCGGCGGCCGGTCGACGGACCAGACCCCCGCCCGGCCTCGGCGACCCCGAGGCCGGGCGATTGCGTCCCGGCGGCGCCCCGCCCGGGCGCGCACGGCGCCGCGCGGTTCACCGGGCTCGATTGACGGGGCCGCGGGATTCCGGTCTGTTCACATTGATTGATACAGAGGGCGCTGCGCTGCGTCCGCATCTCGACGGGGGGGTCGATGTTCGAATTGCTCGTGGTCGTCTTCGCCGTCGCCGCGATCAGTTTCCTGGGCGCGACCGCGGCGTTGCTGCGACCGTTCAAGCCCTTCGACACCCGCATGGGCGCGCTGCGCGGCATCGGGCTGAGCCTGCTGTGCGGGGTCGCGGCGATGTTCGGCGCGGCGATCCTGACCGATGCGCCGGTGCGCGTCGACCTGGGCGACGGCCGCTCGGCCCAGAATGTCGAGGACCGGCTGGCCCCCGCCGGCCAGCCCCCCGCCCCCGAAGCCGCGCCCGGCGAGGCCGAGACCTCGGAAGACTGAGTTGGGGCGTGCGCCCGCACGGGGCGCCAAGCGGCTGCGAACGTCGCTTTCGCGACTAGGCGAGGACCGGCACGTCCGGCTTGGTCTCCGCGCCAGAGTC
>CAXGVP010000674.1:0-2846 GCA_964013055.1 uncultured Albimonas sp. | reverse complement strand
CCGGCGCGCAGGACGCCGACCCCGATGCGCCCGGGCGCTCCGCCCTTGCGGCGCCGCCCGCCCTGCCCCTCTCGCCAGCCGCGGCCGAGGCCGAGGCCGCCCGGCCGGACGCGCAGGGAATGGCGACGCTGCACGCCTCCTGCGTGGCGCTGGCGCCCCTGGCGGGGGACGCCGCGGATCCGCCGGCCTTCGCGGCGGCGCTGATCCTGGGGCCCTCGGGCGCCGGGAAATCCTCGCTGGCGCTGGAGCTGATCTCGCGCGGGGCGCGGCTGGTGGCCGACGACCGCTGCCGGGTGCGGCTGGGGCCGCAGGGGCCGGTCGCCTCCGCCCCCGCCGCCATCGCCGGCCTGATCGAGGCGCGCGGCGTCGGCCTGATCCCCCTGCCCCCCCTCGCCGAGGCGCGGGTGGTCGTGGCCGTCGACCTCTCGCTCCGCGAGCCCGAGCGCCTGCCCCCCCGCCGCCTTCTGTCGCTGCTGGGGGCGCCGCTGCCGCTGATCCTGTCGCCCGGGGCGCCGGCGCTCTTCGCCCTGCTGCTCGCCGCCGGGCGCCGGCACGCGCCCTGACCGGCCCCGGCGCAGACCTCTCCCGCTGCGCCTCGACGGCCGGCCGGCGCGCGCCCGACCCCTCCGGCCGCCGCCGCGGATCACCTTTCGTCACCTTCGCTTGACCCGCGTCCGACTGCGACGCGGCGCCTCCTATCTCGTGGCCCATGCGCCGCGGCATGAGCGGCGACGCGCCCGGTCCGGCGATCGCCGCGGCTGCGCGGAGAGCCCCCGGCGCCGCGCTGCGCGATTTTCGGCGCCGCACTGCGGCACGCCCTTGCCCCCGCGCGTGCCGCAGCGCATGCTCGCGGCGCAGCGACCCAGCGGCGGCCGGCTTCGGCGCCGCGTCCAGGCAGGCGCCCCCGCGGGCGCCGCCGCCAGATTGGCGCCCCCCGGGCGCCGTCCTCAGATTGGCGCCCCCGGGCGCCGGAGACCCGAGTTCCAGGAACGCGACGGCCCTAGGCATGACCCTGGCTGACAACGCCGATCCCACTCCCCGCCCCGACGCCCCCGGCGCAGGCGCGGGCGACCCCTGCGCGACCCCGATCCCCCTCGCCCTGGTGACGGGGATGAGCGGGGCCGGCAACTCCACCGCCATCCGCGTGCTGGAGGACATGGGCTACGAGGCGATCGACAACCTGCCCCTGAGCTTCATCGAGCGCCTGTTCCCCGAAACCGGGGCCGAGCCGCGCGACCCCCGCCCGGTGGCGCTGGGCCTCGACGTGCGCACCCGCGGCTTCTCGGCCCCTGCCCTGCTGGCGCGGCTGGATGCGCTGCGGGCGCGCGGCGATCTCGCGCCGGTGCTGATCTTCCTCGACTGCGCGGACACCGCGCTGCTGGACCGCTTCAAGACCACCCGCCGGCGGCACCCGCTGGCGCCCGACGACAGCCCCGAGGCCGGTCTCGCGCGCGAGCGGGACCTGCTGTGGCCGGTGCGCGAGAAGGCGGACCTGGTGCTGGACACCACCGACCTCTCGCCCCACGACCTCAAGGCACGGCTTGCGCACCTGTCGACGCCCGGCGCGCGGCGCAGCCTGTCGCTCTCGATCCAGTCGTTCAGCTTCAAGCGCGGCGCCCCGCGCGAGGCGGACACGGTGATCGACTGCCGGTTCCTCGCCAACCCGCACTGGCAGAAGGAGCTGCGCCCCCTCACCGGCCGCGATCCGGCGGTGGCCGAGCATGTGCGCCGCGACCCGCTCTACGCCGCCTTCGTCGAGCGGGTGAGCGAGCTGACCCTGCTGCTGCTTCCCGCCTATAGACGGGAAGGCAAGGCTTACTACTGTATGGCCCTGGGATGCTCCGGGGGCCGCCACCGCTCGGTCGCGGTGGCAGAGGATCTGGCGGCGCGGCTGGCCGCGGCCGGGTGGCCGGCGACGGTGCGCCACCGGGAACTGGATCGGGCGGCGGCATGAGCGCGAGGGGGTCTCGCGGGCGTGCGGCTGTGGATCGGGCGGCGGCGGCCGCGGTAGAAATCGCGCGCATCGGGACCCTGCCCCGTCAGGAGCGGCGGCAGGGCGCGCAAGGGGAAGCCCGCGTCAGGAACGCGGCATGCGGGAGGCAAGCATGAAGAGCAGGACCGCCGGGCGGGGGCGCCCGGCATGATCGGACTGGTGATCGTGGCTCATGGGGGTCTCGCGGCCGAGCTTCTGGCGGCGGCCGAGCATGTGGTCGGCCCGATGGAGCGGGCGCGCGCGATCGGCATCTGGCCGCAGGACGACCTGCGCGTGCGCCAGGCCGAGGTCGACGCCGCCGCCGAGGAGGTCGACTGCGGCGACGGGGTGGTGCTGATCACCGACATGTTCGGCGGCAGCCCCTCGAACCTGGCGATGGGCGCGCTGTCGCGGCCGCGGGCCGAGGTGGTCTACGGCGCCAACCTGCCCCTGCTGGTGAAGCTGGCGAAATGCCGGGCGATGCCGCTGGAGGAGGCGGTGGACCACGCCCTGGGGGCGGCGCGCAAATACCTCGACAGCGCCGGCGGGATCCTCGCCGCCCGGCGCAAGATGCGGGCCTGAGCCGGTGACCGCCGCGACGGCGCGGCGGTTGGCGATCGTCAACCGCAAGGGACTGCACGCGCGCGCGTCGGCCCAGTTCGTGAACGTGGTCGAATCCCACGACGCCCGCGCCTTCGTGCGGCGCGACGGGATGGAGGTCTCGGGCGATTCGATCATGGGCCTGATGATGCTCGCCGCCGCCCAGGGCGAGGAGATCGAGGTCGAGACCTGCGGTCCCGACGCCGAGAAACTGATGGACGCGCTCGAGGCCCTCTTCGCCGGCCGCTTCGGCGAAGGCGAGTAGACCGGCCGG
>CAXGVP010000673.1:0-2847 GCA_964013055.1 uncultured Albimonas sp. | reverse complement strand
GGGCCGACGGCCCCTCGCCCCGGGGGACTCCATGCGTTAAGAGAGGCCCGACCTCCGACCGGACGCCGCGCCACGCCGCGGCCTCACGCAGACCAACCGGACCCGCATGACCCGCATCCTCGTCACCTCCGCCCTGCCCTACATCAACGGGATCAAGCATCTCGGGAACCTGGTGGGCAGCCAGCTGCCCTCCGACGCCTACGCCCGGGTGATGCGCCAGCGCGGCCACGAGGTGCTGCTGATCTGCGCGACCGACGAGCACGGCACGCCGACCGAGCTCGCCGCCGCCAAGGCCGGCAAGTCCCCGGCCGAATTCTGCGACGAGATGCACGAGGTCCAGGCCGGCATCGCCAAGGGCTTCCGCCTGAGCTTCGACCACTTCGGCCGCTCCTCGTCCCAGCGCAACCACACGCTCACCCAGCACCTCGCCGGCCGCCTCGCCGATGCGGGCCTGATCGCCGAGGTGACCGAGAGCCAGATCTGGTCCCCCGCCGACGGCCGCTTTCTTCCCGACCGCTACGTCGAGGGCACCTGCCCCAACTGCGGCTACGAGAAAGCCCGCGGCGACCAGTGCGAGAACTGCACCAAGCAGCTCGACCCCACCGACCTGATCAAGCCCTACTCCGCCATCTCCGGCTCGACGGACCTCGAGGTGCGCGAGACCAAGCACCTCCACCTGCGCCAGTCCGCGATGCGCGCCCGCCTGACCGAGTGGATCGAGACCCGCAAGGACTGGCCGGTCCTGACCACCTCGATCGCCAGGAAATGGCTCAACGACGGCGACGGCCTGCAGGACCGCGGCATCACCCGCGACCTCGACTGGGGGATCCCGGTCAGGAAGGGCGAGGCCGAGTGGCCGGGCATGGACGGAAAGGTCTTCTACGTCTGGTTCGACGCGCCCATCGCCTACATCGCCGCCACCGCCGAATGGGCCGACGCCACCGGCCAGGACGACGCCGCCTGGCAGCGCTGGTGGCGCGACGACAAGGGGGCCGAGGACGTCCGCTACGTCGAGTTCATGGGCAAGGACAACGTCCCCTTCCACACCCTGAGCTTCCCGGTCACGATGATGGGCGCCTCCGACCCGGCGGGCGAGCGCTGGCACCTGGTCGACTACATCAAGTCGACGAACTGGCTGAACTACGAGGGCGGCAAGTTCTCGACCTCCTCGGGCCGGGGCGTGTTCATGGACCAGGCGCTCGAGATCCTGCCGCCGGACTACTGGCGCTGGTGGCTGCTCGCCAACATCCCCGAGAGCGCGGACACCGACTTCACCTGGGAGTCGTTCCAGGCCGGCGTGAACAAGGACCTCGCCGACGTGCTCGGCAACTTCGTCTCCCGCGTCACGAAATTCTGCCGCGCCCGCTTCGGCGAGGAAGTCCCGCGCGGCGGCGCCTACGGCGAGATGGAAGCGGAGGTGACCGCCGAGATCGCCGAGCGCCTGAAGGCCTACGAGGCCCACTGGGACGCCATCGCCATCCGCCGCGCCGCGGCCGAGCTGCGCGCCATCTGGGTGGCCGGCAACGAATACCTGCAGCGCGCCGAGCCCTGGGCCGTGTTCAAGACCGACCCCGAGCGCGCGGCCGCCGTGATCCGCTTCTCGCTCAACCTGGTGCGCCTCTACGGGATCCTGTCGCGGCCCTTCGTGCCCGACGCCTCCGACGCCATCCTCGAGGCGCTGAAGCTCGACCCCGAGAGCGCCTCGAAGGACTGGCCCAAGGACGTGGGCGAGGCGCTCTCCGCCCTCTCCGCCGGCCATGCGTTCACGGTCCCCGAAGTGCTCTTCGCCAAGATCACCGACGAGGCGCGCGAGGAGATGGCCGCCCGCTTCGCCGGCGCCTGAGCGCGGCGCCCGAAACGGACGAAGGGCGCGCCTCCCCGGCGCGCCCTTTCGCCTTTCGCCCCCCCCCCCGGTCGCGCCCGGACGCCCTGGACCCTCGGCCGCCTCCGAACCCGAGGCCCCGCACATCCCCGACCGCCCGGGCTTGCGCGCCCCGCGTGACGGACAGCCCGGGCGGCCTCAGGCGCGCCGGCGACGGCCTGCCGCGCCCATCGCCAGCAGGCCCGCAGCCAGCAGGCCGCCCGCGGCGGGCAGCGGCACGGTCGAGGCGTCGAAGGCCCCCGCCGACAGCAGCGCCCCCACGTCCTCGCCCGCCACGCCCAGCTGGTAGCCCACGATCTCGGCCACCGTCAGCACGTCGGCCTGCGAGGGCATGACCCGGCGGCTGGAATACTGCACCGGGTAGAGCAGCGAGTGGAAATAGGGGCTGTTGAAATCCGCCTCGCCGTCGATTTCGCGCAGCGCCTGCACATGGCCGCCGCCCGCGGTGACCAGCGGCACCTCGAAGACGTCGGCGGTCCCCGGCTTGAGGATCTCGACCACGCCCGCGTCGAAGGGGCTGGCGCCATGGTCGCCGAAGCCGATGGCGTGGGCGATCTCGTGGATCAGCACGGTGAAGGCGTCGTACCGCCCCGCCGCATCGCCGACGGCCCCGCCATGGCGGCGGCTCGCCTCGATCGTGCCGCCGGCGCCGTTCGAGGCGGTGGTGGTGGTGGCGAGGGCGCTGTACTCGCCGGTCATGTCGAAGGGCGTGGGGTCGAGGTACCAGCCGCCCAGCACGTCGGTGGCCAGCTCGACCGTGCGGGTGTTGACTGCCCCCACCACCCCCGGCCCGGCCGAGGGCGAGCTGGTCGCAGTGGTTCGCCCCAGCCCGGCGATGTCGGCCCAGCCCACCGAGATCTCGATCACCGTGCCTGCGCCGCCGTCGTCCAGCGCCGCCTCCCACACGGTCGCGGCCGCCTGCGCCAGCGCCAGCAGCGTGCCCGAGCCCGCCGAGCCGACCGGCC
>CAXGVP010000672.1:0-2849 GCA_964013055.1 uncultured Albimonas sp. | reverse complement strand
GCGCCGGGACGCGCGGCGGTGCGGCTTGTGCGGGACGCGCCTGCAGGCGCGGGGCGGGGGCGGCGCTGCTCGACCAGGCGCCGGGCCCCCGCCCCCTTGTCCCGCCGACGGCGCCCGCGCATCCTGCCCGCGCCGCGAGACAGGAGACCGCCATGACCACCGCCGAGGCCCTCGACTACGCCTCCGTCTTCGTCTTCGGCCTGACCGGGGGGCTGGCGGCGAGCCGGGCGCAGCTGGATCCGGTGGGCTTCCTGTTCCTGGCCGTGATTACCGCCGTCGGCGGCGGCACGGCGCGCGACGTGATCCTCGACCGCCAGCCGGTGTTCTGGGTCGGCGAGCCCGCCAACATCCTCGTCGCCTGCGTCGCCGGCCTGATCTGCTTCGCCTGGGCCCCGCGGCTCGAGAGCCGCAGGCGGGCGCTCGACTGGCTCGACGCGGTGGCGCTGGCGGCGGCGGTGGCGGCCGGCATCACCGCCGCGAGATGGGAGGGCGCGCCCCCCACCGTCACCGTGCTGATGGGCGTGATGACCGGCTGCCTGGGCGGGATCCTGCGCGACGTGGTGTGCAACGAGCAGCCCATGGTGCTGCGCCGGGGCGAGCTCTACGTCACCGCCGCCGCCGGGGGCGCCGCGGCGGGGACGGCGACGATGGAGCTGGGCGGCGGCGTCGCCCTCGCCTCGCTGCTCTGCGGCCTCGTCGCCTTCGGCCTGCGCGCGGGCTCCCTGCGCTTCGGCTGGCGCCTGCCCGAATACCGCAGCCGTCCCCCGCGATCGTGAGCGGGGCGGCGCGGGCCCTCGCGGCCGCCGCGCCGCCGGACCGGTCCTATCCCTCGGAGCCACCGGCTGCGGATCCGGCCGACCCGCCATGGCTGGCACGCCGGGACCCGGGCGTCGGGGTCTCGGCCCACAGGGCGAGGGAGGCGGGCTGCGCCGCTCGGGATCGGCGGAGCGGCCCGCCACGCATCCACCGGCACGGGGCTGGGCGCCGGTCCATGACGGTTCGACGCGCAGTGGATCGGGGCGGGTTCGGGCCTGATCTCTGTTCGCTGTCGACGCGCCGTCCCGCCGAGGCCGCAGGTCCGGTCGCGGGGGGCGGTCCGCAAAACGGCGGTCCGCGAGACGGTGGTCCGCAAGACGGCAGTCCGCAAGATGACGGTCCGCAAGACGACGGTCCGCGAGACCGCGGGGCCGGGAGCGGCCTTGCCGCCTTCCACCTCGCGGGATGATGCCCCGTCCGCCGCGGCCTCCGGCTTGGCAAACGCGGCGGGCGGCGGCATGGTCCGGGGGCGGACGCGGGGTCGGCTCGGCCGGCCTGCAACGCTCCGCAGGGAGGACCGCCATGCAGATGCCCCAGCCCGACGCCGGGATCCTCGGCCGCCGCCAGGCCATCGTCGCGAGGCTCGCCGCCGCGCTGCCCGAGGACGGGCTGGTGAGCGATCCGCGAGAGCTGCTCGCCTACGACTGCGACGCGCTGACCGTCTATTCCTGCCCGCCGCTGGCGGTGACCCTGCCGCGCTCGACCGAGGAGGTCTCGGCGGTGCTCAGGATCTGCCATGACGAGGGCGTGCCGGTGATCCCGCGGGGCTCGGGCACCGGGCTTGCGGGCGGGGCGCTGCCCACGGCCGACGCGGTGGTGCTGGGGGTCGCGCGGATGAACGCGGTGCTCGAGACGAATTACGCCGACCGCTACGTTCGGGTGCAGACGGGGCGCACCAACCTGTCGGTGACAGGGGCGGTGGAGCCGGACGGGTTCTTCTATGCGCCCGATCCCTCCAGCCAGCTCGCCTGCGCCATCGCGGGCAACATCGCGATGAACTCCGGCGGGGCGCATTGCCTGAAATACGGGGTGACGACCAACAACCTGCTGGGCGTGACCATGGTCATGGCCGACGGCGAGGTGGTCGAGATCGGGGGGCCTGCGATGGACGCCGCCGGCTACGACCTGCTGGGGGTGATCTGCGGCTCGGAAGGCCAGCTGGGCGTGGTGACCGAGGCCACCCTGCGCATCCTGCCCAAGCCCGAGGGCGCGCGCCCGATCCTGGTCGCCTACGACTCGGCGGTGACGGCGGGGGCCTGCGTGTCGGACATCATCCGCGCGGGCGTCCTCCCGGTGGCGATCGAGTTCATGGACCGCCCGATCATCCACCTCACCGAGAATTTCGTGGGCGCCGGCTACCCGATGGACGCCGAGGCGCTGTTGATCATCGAGGTCGAGGGCTCCCCGGCCGAGATCGACGAGCAGCTCCAGAAGATCCGGGCGATCGCCGAGACCCATCACCCCACCACGCTGCGCGAGAGCGCCTCGGAGGCGCAGTCGAAGGCGATCTGGGCCGGGCGCAAGGCGGCCTTCGGGGCGACGGGGCAGGTCGCGGACTACCTGTGCATGGACGGGACGATCCCGACCTCGGCCCTGCCGGAGACGCTGGGGCGGATGACCCAGCTTGCCGCCGACTACGGGCTGCGGGTGGCGAACGTGTTCCACGCCGGCGACGGCAACCTGCATCCGCTGATCATGTTCGACGCCAACGACCCCGAGGAGCTGCGCAAGGCCGAGGCGCTGGGCGCCGACATCCTGCGGCTCTGCGTCGAGCAGGGCGGCTGCCTGACCGGCGAGCACGGGGTGGGCGTGGAGAAGCGCGACCTGATGGTGCACCAGTACGCGCCCATCGACCTCGACGCGCAGATGGGGGTGAAGGACGTGTTCGACCCGAAATGGCTGCTCAACCCCGCCAAGGTGTTTCCGCTCGCCGCCAGCCAGGGCCGCGGCGCATGAGCCCGGCCGCGCGCGCGGGTCGCGCGGATCGCCCGCGGGTCCCGTCTCCCCCTGCAGGCAGGGGGAGCCCCGCGGGC
>CAXGVP010000671.1:0-2851 GCA_964013055.1 uncultured Albimonas sp. | reverse complement strand
CGGAGCAGGCGGGGCGCGACCTGGCCGACCGTATCCGAAAGGTATCGGCCGAATACGGCCTGCCGCTGGATCCCGACCGCCAGGTCGGCGAGCTATCCGTGGGAGAGCGCCAGCGCGTCGAGATCGTGCGCTGCCTGCTGCAGTCCCCGCGCCTGCTGATCATGGACGAGCCGACCTCGGTGCTGACGCCGCAGGAGGTCGAGACGCTGTTCCTCACCCTGCGCAAGCTGCGCGACGAGGGGGTGGCGATCCTCTACATCTCCCACAAGCTCGAGGAGATCCGGGCGCTGTGCACGGCCGCGACCGTCCTGCGCGGCGGCAAGGTGGTCGGCGCCTGCGACCCCCGGCAGGAGACGGCCCGCGGACTTGCCGAGATGATGATCGGGCGGGAGCTCGCGGCCCCCGGCGCCCCTGCCGGCGCGGGCGGCGAGACCCGGCTGGAGCTCGACGACCTCACCGTGATCTCGGAGGCGCAGTTCGGCGTCTCGCTCCGCTCGATCTCGGTGGAGCTGAAGGCGGGCGAGGTGCTGGGCATCGCCGGCGTCGCAGGCAACGGCCAGGACGAGCTGACCGCGGCCCTGTCGGGAGAGATCCGCGTGGCCCCCGGCATGATCCGGCTCGAGGGCGCGCCCATCGGCCACCTCGGCCCCACGCGCCGCCGCCGGCTGGGGCTGAACGTCGCTCCGGAGGAGCGCCTCGGCCATGCCGCCGCGCCGGAGATGTCGTTGACCGACAACACCTTCGTCTCCGCCCGCACCCGGCTGAAGCTGTCGCTGAAGGGGCTCTTGAAGCTGGGCGCGGCGCGGGGCTACGCGCGCAGGATCATCGAGGATTTCGACGTCCGCACCCCCGGCGTGGGGGCCGCGGCGGGGTCGCTCTCCGGCGGGAACCTGCAGAAATACGTGATCGGGCGGGAGATGCTGCAGCGCCCCGAGGTGCTGGTGATCTCGCAGCCCACCTGGGGCGTGGACGCGGGCGCCGCGCAGGCGATCCGGCAGGCGATCCGGGATCTCGCGCAGCAGGGCTGCGCGATCATGGTGATCTCCCAGGACCTCGACGAGCTGATGGAGATCTCCAACCGCTTCGCCGTCATCGCGGGGGGCCGGCTGTCCGCGCCGCGGCCGGCGGGCGAGACCTCGGTCGAGGAAATCGGCCTGCTGATGGGAGGAGGGGCCCATGCTGCGGCTTGAACCGCGCAAGGAGCGCAGCCGCGCCATGGCGCTGGCCGCGCCGCTGATCGCCGTGGTGCTGACGATGATCTTCGGCATGGTCCTGTTCGCCCTGCTGGGCAAGGATCCGGTGCAGGCCATCGTCACGATCTTCTGGGAACCGCTGACCAACGACTTCTCCCGCTCCGAGCTTCTGGTGAAGGGCACGCCGCTGGTGCTGATCGCGGTGGGGCTCGCCATGGGCTTCCGGGCGGGGATCTGGAACATCGGGGCCGAGGGGCAGTTCATCGTCGGCGCCATCGCCGGAGGCGCGACCGGGCTTGCCTTCTACGACGTGCAAGGCGTCTGGGTGCTGCCGCTGATGTGCCTCGCCGGCGCGGCGGCGGGGGCGGCCTGGGCGCTGATCCCGGCGATCTTGAAGGTGAAGTTCAACGCCAACGAGATCCTGGTCTCGCTGATGCTGGTCTACGTCGCGGGCCTGTGGCTGTCGGCGCTGGTCACCGGGCCGCTGCGCGATCCCGACGGGTTCAATTTTCCGGAAAGCCGGCTGTTCCATGACTCGGCCACCCTGCCGATCCTGCTCGAGGGCACGCGCGCCCATGTCGGCGCGCTGATCGCGCTCGCCGCGGTGCTGATCGGCTGGGCGCTGCTCGAGCGGCATGAATACGGATTCTCGCTGAAGCTTTTCGGCCAGGCGCCGCGGGCGGCGCGCTTCGCGGGCTATTCGCAGTCGCGCACGGTGCTGCTGGCGATGGCGGTCTCGGGGGGGCTCGCGGGGCTCGCCGGCACGTTCGAGGCCTCGGGCCCCGTCGGCCAGCTGGTGCCGGGCCTGCCGGCTGGCTACGGGTTCACGGCGATCATCGTGGCGTTTCTCGGCCGGCTGCATCCGGCGGGGATCCTGCTGGCCGGCCTGCTGATGGCGCTGACCTACATCGGGGGCGAGGGCGCGCAGCTGGCGATGCAGCTGCCGGCCGCCGCGATCTCGGTCTTCCAGGGGATGCTGCTGTTCTTCCTGCTGGGGATGGACGTCTTCTCGCGCTATCGGCTCGTGCCGACGCGGGGCGCGCGCAAGGGGGCGGCGTGATGGATCTTTCCGCGCTCAATCCGGTCGCCATCGCGATGGCGCTGATCGTGGCCGCCACGCCGCTGGTGTTCGCAGCCATCGGGGAGCTGGTCGTCGAGAAATCCGGCGTCCTGAACCTGGGCGTCGAGGGGATGATGATCGTCGGCGCCATCGCGGGCTTCGCGGGCGCGAACGTGACCGGCTCGACCACCTTCGGCGTGCTCTGCGCGCTGCTGGCGGGCGCGGCGCTGTCCGGCGTCTTCGCCTTCATGACCCAGGTGCTGATGTCGAACCAGGTGGCGACGGGCCTGGCGCTGACCCTGTTCGGGCTGGGGCTGGCGGCGATGCTGGGGCAGCCCTATTCGGGCATCCCCGCGCCCGAGTTCCCGAGGGTGTGGCTGCCGGTCCTGTCGGACCTGCCGATCCTCGGGCGGCTGCTGTTCAGCCATGACTGGCTGGTCTACGTCTCGCTGCTGCTGGCGGCGGGCACGGCCTGGGTGCTGACCCGCACCCGCGCCGGCCTGGTGCTGCGCGCGGTGGGCGAGAACCACGACGCGGCGCACGCCATCGGCTACAGGGTCGTCGCGATTCGCACCGCGGCGATCCTGGTCGGGGACGC
>CAXGVP010000670.1:0-2854 GCA_964013055.1 uncultured Albimonas sp. | reverse complement strand
AACGCTCCGGCCGCCGCAAGGCGATCCTGATGGTCCTGGGCCTGGCGGCGCTCGGCGCGGGCGGCTACGAGGGCTGGCATTACTGGACGGTCGGCCGCTTCATGGTCGAGACCGACGACGCCTACGTGCAGTCCGACATCACCCTGATCTCGAGCCGCGTGCAGGGCTATGTCGCGGCCCTGCCGGTGGACGAGAACCGCCACGTCAGCGCCGGCGAGGTGCTGGTGCAGCTCGATGACGGCGACTATCGCCTGGCGCTGGAGATGGCGCAGAGCCGGGTGGCCACCGCCGACCGCACGCTGGCGCGCATCGACGCCCAGATCGCCGCCGCCGGCGCCGCCGTCGACCAGGCCGTCGCCGGCCAGCACGCCGCCGAGGCCACGCTCAGGAACGCCTCGATCAGCCTCGAACGCGCCCGCGACCTCGTCTCGCGCAAGGTCGCCGCCCAGGCGCAGCTCGACGGCGCCACCGAGGCCTTCGACACCGCCTCGGCCAACCTCGCCTCGGCGAAGGCCGCGGTCGAGAGCGCCCGCGCCCAGGTCGAGGTCCTCTCGGCCCAGAAGGCGGAATCGGCCGGCGCGAAACACGAGCTCGAGCTCGCCGTCGCCCAGGCGCAGCGCGACCTGGACCTGACTACCCTGCGCGCGCCGGTCGACGGCACGCTGGCGAACCTGGCCGTCGAGACCGGCGACCTCGTCTCCCCCGGCGCGCGGCTGGCGGCCCTGGTCCCCGACGCGGGCTACTACATCGAGGCGAACTTCAAGGAGACGCAGCTCCCCGGCCTCGCCGTCGGCGAGACGGTGGAGATCACCTTCGACGCCCTGCCCGACCGCAGCTTCGAGGGGCATGTCGCCTCCACCGCGCCGGCCACCGGCGCGGTCTTCTCGCTGCTGCCGGCGGAGAACGCGACGGGCAACTTCACCAAGGTCGTGCAGCGGGTGCCGGTGCGCATCGAGATCCCGGCCGAGGCGCAGGCCTCGGGCGCGCTGCGCGCCGGCCTCTCGGCCATCGTGGCGGTGGACACCCGCACCGCGCCCGAGCCTGGGCCCGGCGCGGCCGCCGGCCCACGCGCCCGGCCCGCCGCCGAAACGCCGGGTTCCGACAAGCCGGCCGCCGACAAGCTGGCCTCGGCCGACTGATCCGCGCCGAGAGATCCCCATCGCCTCGGCCGACGATCCCGTCGCCGACCGGGCCGTGCAGACAGCCCATTGGAACGCCCGCCCGTGGAACCCTCCGTGTCCGCCGCCCCAGAGCCCGAGCTGACGCCCCGCCGGGTGCTCGCCTTCCTGGTGATGGTCTTCGGGATGTTCATGGCGATCCTGGACATCCAGATCGTCTCGGCCTCCCTGCCCGAGATCCAGGCCGGCCTCGCCGCCGGGCCCGACGAGATCAGCTGGGTGCAGACCTCCTACCTGATCGCCGAGGTCATCATGATCCCGCTGTCGGGGTTCCTCGGCCGGATGATGTCGACGCGGCTGATGTTCACCGTGGCCGCGGCGGGGTTCACCTTCGCCTCGTTCATGTGCGCGATGTCGTCCTCGATCGGCGAGATGATCCTGTGGCGCGCCGTGCAGGGGTTCCTCGGCGGCGGCATGATCCCCTCGGTCTTCGCGGCGGCCTTCACCATCTTCCCCGCCTCGAAGCGCAGCCTGGTCTCGCCGATGGTGGGGCTGGTGGCGACGCTGGCCCCGACGGTGGGGCCGACGGTGGGCGGCTACCTGTCGTTCCACCTCTCCTGGCACTGGCTGTTCCTGGTCAACGTGCTGCCGGGGATCGGCGTCGCCCTCGGCGCCTTCCTGCTGATCGACTTCGACAAGCCCGAGTGGAAGCTCTTCGACCGCTTCGACTGGTGGGGGCTGCTGGCGCTGGCGGGGTTCCTGGGCGGCATGGAATATGTGCTCGAGGAAGGCCCCGCCAACGACTGGCTGCAGGACGAGGCGGTGGCGGTCCTGGCCGTGGTGATGGTCGTCGGCGGGATCGCGACCTTCTGGCGGGCGCTGACCCGGCCGGACCCGATCATCGACCTGTCGGCCTATTCGGACGTGAACTTCTCGATCGGCTCGGCGTTCTCGTTCGTGATGGGGATCGGGCTTTACGGGCTGACCTATCTCTACCCGCTGTACCTGGCGCAGATCCGCGGCCTCGACAGCCTGCAGATCGGCGAGACGGTGTTCGTCTCGGGCCTCGCCATGTTCTGCTCGGCGCCGCTGGCCGGCGTGCTGTCGCGCAAGCTGGACCTGCGGGTGATGCTGCTGATCGGCTTCGTGGGCTTCGCGAGCTCCACCTGGATGCTGACCGGGCTCACCGCCGACTGGTCCTTCGACGAGCTGCTGCTCCCCCAGGTGCTGCGCGGCATGTCGCTGATGCTGTGCATGGTGCCGATCAACAACCTGGCGCTGGGGACCCTGCCGCCGGAGAAGATGAAAGGGGGCTCGGGCCTCTACAACCTGATGCGCAACCTCGGGGGGGCGGTGGGGCTGGCGGTGATCAACACGATCATGTCCGACCGCGCCGACCTGCATTACGAGCGGCTGCGCGAGTCCGTGACCTGGTCGAACCCCGAGGCCCTGCGCCAGATGCAGATGCTGGAGGGGAACCTGACCTCGCACGGGCTCGACCCCTCCGGCGCGCTGGCGCAGATGGCCGGGCGGCTGCACGGGCAGGCGACGGTGATGAGCTTCATCGACATCTTCCTGCTGATCGCCGTGCTGTTCAGCGGTCTCGCGATGGTCGCCCTGCTGATGAAGAAGCCGCCCGAGGGCCAGGCCGCCGGAGGCGGCCATTGAGCCCAGCCGCCGGCGCCGGCCACTGATCTCGGCCGCGGGAGGGGGCGCGCGCCGCTCGCCCCCCGGGC
>CAXGVP010000669.1:0-2855 GCA_964013055.1 uncultured Albimonas sp. | reverse complement strand
GGCCGGGCCAGGTCGCGATGCAGCAGGTCCATGACCAGGAAGGCCATGTCGTAGAGCACGTCGCAGGTGCCCAGGACCTCGTCGAATTCCAGCGCGTCGAAGGGCACGGGCCGGCCGTCGATCAGCACCAGGTTGCGCAGGTGCAGGTCGCCGTGGCAGCGCCGCACCCGCCCCGCCCGCGAGCGGGCGCGCAGCAGCGGCGCGGCCGCGGCCAGCGCCGCGCGGCTCGCCGCGCGCCAGCGGGCGAGCGCCCCGGTCCCGGCGGCTCCCTCGAATTCGCCGAACACCCGGTCGAGCTCGTCGAGGATGTCGCCGATCCGGCGCGCGCCGTCGCCCTCGCGCACGGGGGCCGCCTCGTGCAGGCGGCGGGCCATCCGGCCGATGCGCTCGGCCAGGGCCAGGTCCAGCGCCCCGCGCTCGGCCACGGCCTCCAGTTCTGCCTCGGCGGGAAAGCGGTGCATGCGCAGCACCCAGTCCACCGCCGGCCCCGCGCCCCCCAGCCGCAGGCCGTCGGGGCCGCGGGTGATCGGCTGCACGTCGCGGTAGATGGTCGGCGCGGCGGGGGCGTTGAGATCCAGCTCGCGCGCCAGCAGGGCGTGGCGTCGCCCGGGCGTGGACTGGTCGAGGTAGTCGTAGGCGACCGCCCGCTTCAGCTTCAGCGCCTCGGCGCCGTGCAGGAAGACGTAGGCGCCGTGGGTCTCGATGCGCTCGACCCCGCCCGCGTCGCCCCCGGCGAAGGCGGCGCCCGTGTCGAGGAAGGCCAGCGTGCGCGACTGGTCGTCGGGCGCGGGGCGGCGCGGCCCGGGGTTTGAGGCGGGGCGTGCGGCGGAGCTCATGGCGGCCTCCCGGTCGATGCTGATCGAACCGGCTTCACGATGCGCCGGGCCGGCCGCGCCCGCGTTGACCCATGTCATTCCGCCGGGGAAAAGCCCGGTCTTGATCGGAATCAAGGCCCGCCCCCCGCATCCGGCCCAGACTGCCCGCCGACGCGCCCGCCCGAGGCGCGCAGGGAGTGAACCGCCGTGGACCGGTCGAAGCTGTCGCTGATCGCCCAGTTCCTGTTCGTCTTCGCGCTGGTCTTCGTGGTCCAGCGCTTCGTGCAGGATGCCGCCACGGTCGAGGAGATCCCCTACAGCGCCTTCCGCGAGGCGCTCTCCCAGGGCGAGACGACCGACCTGGTGGTCTCGGGCGACGAGATCCGCGGCGCCTGGCGCACGCCCCGCGACGGCGCGAGCGGCTTCCGCACCCGCCGCGTGGACGAGGACCTGGCCGCCGGGCTCGACGCCGCCGGCGCCGTCTACCGCGCGGCGCCGGACGCGGCCTGGCTGGCGGCGCTGGTCTCGTGGGCGGCGCCGGCGGCGATCTTCGTGGGCCTGTGGTGGCTGGTTCTGCGCCGCATGGGCGGCATGGGCGGGGGGCTGATGTCGGTGGGGCGCAGCCGCGCCAGGGTCTACATGGAGACGGCGGTGAAGGTCTCCTTCGCCGACGTGGCCGGCGTCGACGAGGCCAAGGAGGAGCTGCAGGAGCTGATCGAGTTCCTGCGCGCTCCGCAGGCGCACGCCTCGCTGGGGGCGCGGGCGCCCCGGGGCGTGCTGCTTCTGGGCCCGCCGGGGACAGGCAAGACCCTGCTCGCCCGCGCCGTGGCCGGGGAGGCGGGCTGCCCGTTCTTCTCGATCTCCGGCTCCGAGTTCGTGGAGATGTTCGTGGGCGTCGGCGCGGCGCGGGTGCGCGACCTGTTCGAGCAGGCCCGCGCCAAGGCCCCCGCGATCATCTTCATCGACGAGCTCGACGCCCTGGGCCGCGCCCGCGGGGCCGGCCCCGCGATGGGCGGCCATGACGAGCGGGAGCAGACCCTCAACCAGCTTCTGACCGAGCTCGACGGCTTCGACGCCTCGGTGGGCGTGGTGCTGCTGGCGGCCACCAACCGGCCCGAGATCCTGGACCCCGCCCTGCTGCGCGCCGGGCGCTTCGACCGCCAGATCCTGGTCGACCGGCCCGACCGACCCGGGCGGGAGGCGATCCTCGCGGTGCACCTGAAGAAGGCGAAGCTGGCGCCCGAGGTCGACCCCGCCGCGCTCGCCGCCCTCACGCCCGGCTTCACCGGCGCCGACCTCGCCAACCTGGTGAACGAGGCGGCCCTGCTCGCCACCCGCCGCCGGGCCGAGGCGGTGGAGATGCAGGACTTCACCCGCGCGGTGGAGCGCATCGTGGCGGGCCTCGAGAAGCGCAGCCGGCTGATGTCCCCGCGCGAGCGCGAGATCGTGGCGGTGCACGAGACCGGGCACGCGCTGGTCGCCCAGTCGCTGCCGGGGGTGGACCGGGTCCACAAGATCTCGATCATCCCGCGCGGCGTGGGGGCGCTGGGCTACACCATCCAGCGCCCGACCGAGGACCGCTGGCTGATGACGGCCGAGGAGCTGGAGCGCAAGATCATGGTGCTGATGGGCGGGCGCGCGGCCGAGGAGCTGGTCTTCGGTCACCGCTCCACCGGGGCGGCGGACGACCTCGCCAAGGCCACCGACATCGCCCGCGCCATGGCGACCCGCTACGCGATGGAGCCCGAGCTCGGCCCCGTGGCGTGGGAGGCCGACGCCCCCACCCTGCTGGGCCTGCCGGGCGAGCGGTCGGGCCGCCCGCCGATCAGCCAGGCCCAGGCGCAGCGCATCGACGCCGCGGTGACCGCGATCCTGGAGCGGAGCTTCGCCGCCGCCCGCGCCCTGCTGGAGCGCCGCCGCGCCGAGCTCGACCGCGTCTCCGCCGCGCTGCTGGCCCACGAGACGCTGGAGGCCGACGACCTGCGCGCCCTCCTCGACTCCCCGGCCCCCGCCGACGCTCCCGCGCCCGCCGACGCCCCG